>JBAZGB010000004.1:0-73646 GCA_041653135.1 Eubacteriales bacterium
GTACGATGACCATGATTGGCCTTGTCCAGGCGATTCTGGTCATAGCCACCGGTATTGTCGGCTCACACGGGGTGATAAGTTTGCTTACTTATACCATGCCGGGTATTGTTGCCGATCTGGGGCTGCTTTTGATTGGACACAGGGTTTGCTGTTTGCCATGTGCCTTTCTGGCTGGAATGTTATGCAATCTTGCCGGAGTAATGATGACTAATTTAGTATATTTCCGTCTTCCTGTTATCCCTTTGTTTTTAAGCTTGAGTTCGGCTGCTTTATCCGGTGGGCTGGGCGGACTTATCGCTTTTAAAATCCTGCAGCAGATATGGAAATTTCAAAAATATGACCGGGACATAAGTGGAGAGTGAATACGGCATTTCTTTGGGAAGAACAAGGCAACAAATGTATATGGTGTAGACATCCATGCCGCTGAAGCGACGCCAGCTACAAGGATGAAGGTATGTCAACAAAAGGAGGTCAATGCTTTAAGCGCGATTATAAGCCTTTATTCAAAGAACGAGTGAATTCGAGGTCAAGCGAGGAAATTGTTTGAGGCGCATAAGCGCCAGAAAAAAGACATGCATAAAAAGGTGATCTTTATAGGGTTATATAGTTACGATTAGCGGAAAAGCCTATAACATTGATCAAGTTACAGTCTTAGTCCGTAATTCAGGAGGCGGGATAGCTTATGTGGCGCAGCCTCCCGTAATAAATAACTCTTTTTCAACAGAATTTCAACTGAATGATGACGCAGTGGAAGGTAAATATACGATAAAAATTGGCGCAAAGGAACTCACTGCGCCGGTTGATTTTGCTTTTATAGTCAGTAAGGCAGGCGGGAGTAACAGCGGTGGCGGAAGCAGCAGCGGTGGCGGCGCTTTCCCGGCGGCTGAAGCGGTCACCTCCACTACCGGATCGGCGGCAGTTATACCAAGCGCAGGGGGCACAATAGGTCTCGGCAGTGAGGTCACCATTATATTGCCTGCCGGGGCATTGACCGGAAGCGGAGCAGTGGAAATAAAAGTAAAGAAAGTAACAACCCCTCCTGCTGCGCCAACAGGCTTTAGACTGGCTGGCGGCGTGTATGAGTTCAGTGTTGGTGGCAAGGACAGCTACAGCTTTGCCAGGAGCGTGACCATCAAACTTAGCTTCGGTCCCAGCGTGATTGGCGCGGATGAGGTTCCGGTGATCCAATACTACGACCAAAATCAGGAACAGTGGGTGAACCTCGGCGGCGACATATCCGGCGACATCATGACCGCGCAGGTGAATCACTTTACAAAGTTTACAGTAATGGCGGCCAAGAAGACAGAAGCGCAAGACACATTGTTCATAAAAGACATTGTCGGCCACTGGGCTTTTAACAGCATCAAAAAGCTGGTTGCCCTGGGCGCAGCAAATGGTTATCCCGACGGCAGCTTCAAGCCCAATAATAACATTACCCGCGCCGAGTTCGCCGCTATGCTGGTGAAGGCCTTCAAACTTGAAAACAAAGCCGGAAAAACATTTGCTGATACAATGTCGCACTGGGCAAAAGATTCTATCGCCACGGCAGCGGCAAACGGGATGGTCAACGGCTATGACGCGTCCTCTTTCGGTCCGGATGACCTGATTACCAGGGAGCAGATGGCTGTGATGGTCGTCAATGCCGCCAAACTGCCCCCGGCGCCAGGAGAGACCAGGTTTGCCGACAGCGGCGGCATTTCCGGGTGGGCAAGAGAGGCTATGGCCACAGCAACGGGCAGCGGGATCATCAAGGGATACCCTGATAACACTATCCGGCCTAAGAACAGCGCCACCAGGGGGGAGGCGGTAACAGTCATTGTGAATGCGTTGAGTCAAAAGTAGAGCATTAGATAATTTAAAGAAGGAGAAAAGCAATGGCAAAAATCAATGATTGCATATTAAACAAACTACTGACCGGCCTGGTTATACTGTGCATAGTATGCGGCTTTCTGGCCGTGATTACGCCGCGTGCGTCCGCCGCTGACGATATAGCCCTGACCGTAAAAGGTGACGGGGTTAATAACACTGTGCAGTTTACCATGGACCAGTTAAAAGCGCTGCCGCAAGCAACCTATGATTATACCGGATATAATTATTATCCCTCCCTGCAACTTTATAAAAACACCACCGGCGTAACCCTGAAAACACTTTTTGAACAGACAGGCGGACTGAAAGACAACGCCACCATGATCAAAATAAAATCATCCGGTGGTTCCTTTTCTTATTACACAAAAAAAGACTTAATAGATCTTCCCCGCTACTATTTCCCCGCAGGCGAGGACGACAGCGACTGTACTGATTGGCCGCCGGCCGGAAGAGGCAGTTGGGAAGGCGCCGTGAAGGTTGAAACCATGATTGCCTATATTAACGGCGGCAAACTCATTTTTGGGCAGCAAGATCCGCTGGAGCCGACCTGCTGTAAAGGAGAACAAATCGAAGCGCTGCTGCAGCCCAGTTGCATAATCGAAGTAACCACCGAATCCCCGGGGCAATGGGACATGCCCTGGGCTGAGCCGGACTCAGGCGCAGTGATTCCGGGGACAACAGTAAAAATGCACTACAAAGACGACTCCCTTTACCACACCAGAATATACTATACCCTGGACGAAACCGAACCCACGGTGCACAGCAGCATATACAACATCAGCTACCCGACATTCCGTCCCTGGTTTAATAAACCCGTACCCGTAACAGAAGATATAACCATCAAAGCCAGAGCCATAGGATTGGGGAAACTTGACAGTGAAGTGAGAACCTTTCATTACAGCCTGGGGTCGCTGGCCTGCACCGTCGAAGGAGCGGGTATAGACATCCCCATTGACTATACCGTTGAAACTTTAAAGGCCATGACCCAGACTCAAGGCGATTACCAGTGCAGCGATGATGGCCAGACAACAACCATAAATGCCAAAGGGCTGCTGCTGAGCGCCTTGCTGGAACAGCTGAGTATCCCCAGCAACTGGGAAGTAAAATTTATTACCGTCGGCGGCGAAGAATATGACGGCGGGACTGTGCAGGGGTTGACAGATCAGCAGTGCCTGCTGGCCTACGAGGTAAACGGGCAGGAAGTAAGCGATGTGTCGGGCGACCAAACCATAAAAATACAAATCCTGCGCAATCTGAACAACGGTGATTTAAGCGCCAACCGGCTGCGTTATGTCAAAACCATTAAACTGGTTAATGTAGATGACCAAATAACCATAGACAAAGTGTGGCTGCTTGATTGTAACGGCCAGCCGGTGACATCCGTAGCCCCCGGCGGGGGATATTGCATAGAGGCAAAGTTGATTAACGATGTAAATACCGCCAAAAATGCTTTTCTGATCATCCAGGCGCGCGCGGGAGAAGGAGCCGGCGCTGCCGGCGGAGGACAAGTCGTGGGATATACTGCCACCCAAACCGTGGTGGATGTTGACGGATGTATGGCAAAAGCGGAATTTACCCTGCCCGGGGATTTGAGCGGAAATGCTTATGTTGACGTATTCGTCTGGGACGATCCGGTCAGCCATATTCCCCTGGGCGGCAGCAATCATGATCTGAGTTTTGTCATCCAATAGCTTGCGGTAAGGTCCAAAGAAATTTAAAAAGGAGAATATAAATGAGGTTATGCAAAAACCAAAGGAAGATACTGTGCGCTCTGATGATCTTAGTCTTTGCGCTGACGGCGGCAGGCATTCCAATACCCGGATATGCAAGCAGCATACAGGCCAGTCTGACTTCCCCTCAATCCGGTCAAGTATTCCAGCCGGGCAGCGTCGTGAATATAGCCGGCACAGCCCAGGGATTGTCTGAAGTATCCATAACGGTAAGAAATGAGCAGGGAGGCCTGGTTTATACAGCCCAGCCTAAAGTGGCGGACGGCATGTTTACTACCAGCTTTACCCTGGATTCCGGAGCTGCGGAAGGTAAATACACCATTACCCTCAGTGGTTTGGGCTTATCCGTAAAAAAGTATAAATTTGAAGTAAGCAATACCAGCACAGAAATTGAACTGCAGAGTCCATCAAACGGTCAGGAATTTAAGGCCGGAGACGTCGTAGAAATATCGGGCACAGCCACCAGTGTGAGCCAGTTGGCTGTCAGCGTGCGCAACAGCAAGAACGGGCGGGTTTTTGTAGCTCAGCCGTCTGTAGTCGACGGCAGTTTCACGACCTGTTTTACCCTGAGCGCCGACGCAATGTCCGGTGAATATACCATTGCAGTTACCGCGTCCGGGCTGGCCGCCGCCAAAACCTCTTTTTTTAAGGTAACAACAGGTGGAGGTTCCGGCGGTGGTGGAACAAACCCGGACGCTATTTTATTCATTAAGGGCAGCGGAGTGTCCAATGAAATTTCTTTTACCCGGGCTCAACTGGAAGCGATGAGCCAGGAAAGAGTGTTGTATTCAACGACAAGCGACATGCCCCAGGATAAACCTGTGGCCGCCGAAGGTGTTCTGTTGCGGAACTTGCTGAACCAGGCCGGAATGAGTGGAGCTAAGACGATTACCTTCCAGGGAAGTGACGGATATGCGATTAGCTTCACTGTGGATGAATTATTGAATACAACGCGTTACAAATTCCCTGATCTAACAGAGGTGGAGCCGCTCATTGCCCTGAAGCGGGTGGAGGGCACAGCCAACTTTGATGAAATGACTACCACTGATACACCGGTAATATGTTATGGCCAGCGGGCGAAAACGGAACAAACCCTCCTGGGGTTTGTCAAGAGGTTGAAATACATTACCGTGACGCCCAGTTCCCCGGGTCAGTGGTCCAAGCCGGTGGCAAAAATCCAAGCTCCTGACTCTGCAGTAAAAACAGTTACGCAGAGCGGCACAGTGGCAAGCGGCTCAAAAATCTACCTGGAGGCCGAACTGACTACAAATATCTATTATGCCACCGATAGTTCTATACCGGACCTTGACAGCGAGATCTTTAACAAGCACGGCTGTGGACCCTTGCAGGGCCAGGTCGATCCGGTTGTGGTGAGTCAAACCACCACGGTCAAAGCTATAGCGGTAGGGCGGGGCAAGCAAAACAGCGATGTTTTGAGTTTAACGTTTGTTGCCGGCGGGACAACGGTGACTGGAGGTGGCGGTAATCCAGTTCCACAACAAGCTGTTAGTGACAAAAATATTGCAAGAGAAGAGTTAAACCTGGAAAACGGCCGCAAGGGAGAAAAAATCACCTTGCAGGCGGGCGCGTTGGAAGACACAGAAAAAGGGGAGCCGGGGAGAAGGCTGGTTATTGCCTCTACTGCCGATGTAGACGAGGTAATCACGGAAATTCCCGCTGCGGTTCTGCAAAAAGCACAGGAAAAAGGGATGCTACTGGGTATAGACAGTCGGATCGGGAATTATACTCTGCCTCTGGCCGCCCTTAAGCTAAACGAAATAGCTGACGGAATGGGCGTCAAACTTGAAGATCTAAGCTTGAATATTAAAATCTCCAAAGCAACAGAAGATATGAAAAAAACATTAAACTCCCATATTCGGGAAGGGCAGCAGATACTGGTTGATCCGGTGGGGTTCACCGTCGAAATCACCGCGCCTGGCGGCAAAAAAGTGGAGTATAAGTCATTCGGCGGCGCTTATGTGGAACGTGAACTTGCTCTTAGCTGCGAAGTCGATGTCAACCAGTCCACCGGCGCGCACTGGAATGAAGCGAAAGGCCAATTTTCACCCGTGCCCACCCGCTTTGTAACCAGGAACGGCATATGTTATGCCGTTATTTTAAACCGGACGAACAGTCTGTATACGGTTTTGCAGGCCAGCAAAACCTTTTCCGATATACAGGACAACTGGGCTAAAAAAGATATCGAACTGCTGGCTTCAAAAATGCTGATTGCCGGTAAAAGTGAAACCGCCTACGAGCCAGGCAGCAGTATTACACGGGCCGAATTCTCCGCCTTATTGGTAAGGGCTCTGGGTCTGGAAGAAGGAGTTTTAAGCAAAGGTCAGTTTAAAGATGTAGACGGCGCGGCCTGGTATGCCGGAAGCATCGCCGCAGCCGTTGCTGAAAACATCATCAAGGGTTATGACGGGGGTTTCTTTAAACCGGATAACAAAATCACCCGCGAAGAAATGGCGGTAATGATTGTCCGTGCCACGCGTGTCGCCGGAAAAGAGGATACCCTGTCCGGCAGTGAGCAGAAAGAACTGCTGGCGCGGTTTAAAGACCAGCAAAAAATTTCTTCATGGGCGGCGTCCGATGCGGCCCTGGCGGTTAAAGCGGGTATCATCAGCGGCATGCCTGATGGCGGGTTCTCCCCCGGGAACAATGCCGACCGGGCTCAAAGCGCTGCCATCCTGAAGCGGTTCTTAATTTATATCAATTTTATAACTGTTCGGTAAAAAACTTGCCCGGGGAATATACAACGCTATCTGCTAATTATTCCGGTAAGGCAAAAAAACAAAGAAGGAGAATATCAATGTCGAAAACAAGAAACCGTCTGATCTGGATGGAACTATTGTTGGTTTTAACGCTGCTGCTTGGCGCTGCCTATATTGGGCAGGGGTTGGCGGCCAATACTGACGCTTTAGTGGAGATTGACAGTCAAGATGGGCAGGAAGTATATGGTTCAACTGATTCGCAGGTTTCCGATATGCAGGCTGCTGTCTCTGAGGCCGCCGGCGCTCCTGATCAGATTATTCTGTCCTGGACCGGTGATCCGCGGACTACCCAGACTATCGCCTGGCGGAACAGCGACGCTGTTCCCAATGGAAAAGTTCAGTATATGAAAGAAAGTGAGAAAACCGCCGACTTCAGCGGCGCTCTGGAAAAAGACGCCGTTTGCAGCGAGCTTTTTACCAGGTTCAATCATTTTGAAGCCGAACTGGATAACCTGGAACCAGGTGTAGCTTATGCTTACCGGGTTGGATGCGCATGCGGCTGGAGCGAGGCAGGCACATTTACCACTGCCTCCGATATCGATAAGTTTAGCTTTATGCATATGGGCGACATCCATATAGGCTATGACCAAAACAGTTCCGGTGTATGGAAACAGCTGTTGGATCAGGCCCTGGCCAATTATCCGGATCTGAAATTTGCCCTGCAGAGCGGCGACCTGGTTAATGGAACTACAGACACCGGGCAATGGGAGGAATTTTTCAATACTGAAGCCGGCGTGTTTGACCGTATGCCCTTCATGCCTGCTATCGGCAATCATGAAAACGAGGACACGGGCATATATTTAAAATCCTTTGCCCTGCCCCAGAACGGGCCCGAAGGGCTCAAAGAACACGATTATTCATTTGATTACGGCAACGCCCACTTCGTGGTGCTGGACAGTAACCTGATGGGCAGTGAAGGTGAACTCAGTGAAGCCGGTATGAACTGGCTGGAAAGCGACCTGCAAAACAGCGATAAAACATGGAAATTTGTTATGTTCCATCATCCTCCGTATGGAGTAGATTCACGCGATGTAACCCAGGGCAACATGATCAAGGCCAGCTGGGCGCCAATAATGGAAAGCAGCGGGGTGGACATGGTCTTTGTCGGACATCAGCATATGTACATGCGCACCTATCCCATTTGCGGGGGAGAAATACAGGAAAAACCGTCCCAGGGTATTACCTACGTGCTGGGCAATGCCGGCGACAAGACATATCTTAATCCGGAGTCGCATGACTATATCGCTGTAGTGAAGGAAGGCTCGGCGGCCACCGGTTATACCGCAATAAGTATAGACGGGGACGTGCTGACCATGACTACCAGGGGCTTGGACGGCGGAATTATGGACGAATTCAAAATAAACAAAAGCAGGGACATGGACTCCAGAGTCGCTATCGACAGCGTTAAGCTGGTGGACAGCAGCTATCAGGAAATAAGCTCCGTATCCGGGACCGGGCACTGCCACCTGAAGGCTCACATAAACAACTATACCAGTAAAGCGCAAACGGCGAATGTGCTCTTTCAGGCGCGCGGCGGCAGCGGCGCCGCGGCGGAATGTGGCGGTGAACCTCTGGGTATCGTCAGCCTGCAGTCGGAAATTCCCGTGGCGGGCGCCGATGTCTATGCCGATATTATCCTGTCCGGTGTTTCCCCGGGTAGTGCGTATGCTGACGTATACGTTTTGGGCGAGGCTGGCGTACCTATTGACGTGCCGTATGAGTGCAGCTTTGATGTAACTTCTTAAATTTTCATGAGATAAAGAAAGCAATAATCCTGAAATAGTTAGTTAACGAGGGAAACAGACAGATTAAGAAAAAGAAGGTATAACCGGTACGGAGCCGTGCCGGGAAACCCTTGTGAATCAAGCAAAGGAAGAAAGGAGAACAAACACGGTGAAAAAAATATGCACGATTATTCTCTGCTTAATGATGCTATTCGCATACATTCCTGCAGGGATGGCTGACGAAGCGCCGGCCAGCAATAATGCCGATTTGAGCAGTCTTACAGTAGCAGGTGCGGTATATTGTTGCGACCTTGTCCCTGCGTTTGACGCTGCGACCACCGCTTACACAGTCGATATACCCAACGAAGAAAGCAGCGTAGATATCACCGCCACTACCTCCGACGCCAACGCCACATTAACGATAGGCGGGACAGCGGCCGCCAGCGGAGTTGCGCATACTGTAAGCGAGCTGGCTGTAGGGGCTAACAACATAGATGTGGAGGTAACCGCCCAGGATGGGACAACAGTCAAGACATACACTATAACTATAAACAGAGCAGCGGCGGAAAGCGCGCCTCTGCCACAGACCCCGGCGAACTACGCCGCCAGCGACTATGCCAAGTATGCGGCCCGAATGGCAGCCGGCTATGCCCATATAGCGGTAATCAACGCCAACGGCGCCATAGAGGTAGGAGGCGACAACACATACGGGCAATGCGACATACCGGACGGCCTAAAAGCAGTAAAAGTAAAGGCCGTAGCTGCCGGAAGCTATCATACTCTGGCGTTGACTGAAGATGGCAGCGTTTTTGCATGGGGCAGCAGCCTTTCAGATTCATCCGGCAACAAGACATTAGTCAGCATTCCCAGTGAAGTAGAAGCGGTACAGGGGAATATAAAGCTCGTTGCGGCCGGATCAAGTATGTCAGCGGTAGTAACAAACTCAAATCAAGTAATCGTTTGGGGATTCAATTCCAATCAACTGGAGACCATACCGCAAGGGATGGGAAACATAATCGTAATAGGTCTCACCAACAACTGTGCGGTAGTTCTTAACGGTGAAGGTAACATAATAGTATGGGGAGACAACTGCTGCGCTTCAGTGCCTGATGGACTGAATGGAAACGCAGTAGCGATAACAGTAGGACAATACCACTGGTTAGCCCTGAAAAAAGATGGGACGGTATCAGTAACCGGATCTAGCAATATGCTTCAACAGTGTGGGAACATTGCCAATCAGACTGATGTGCGGGCCATTGCAGGCGGCTGGCAGTTCGCCGGGGCGATATTAGCTGACGGTTCAGTTAAAGGCTGGGGAAGAATTCCCGGAGGGAATTTTAATACAGACGGATGTGAAATAATTTCCGCCGATGCGAATATCAGAGCGTTTACCTGTACCGTATTGGGAGGAATAGGCAGCAGACCTGCTATCTGCGCCATGCAGGGAGACGGCGCCATCAAAATAGTGGCGCCCAGCGAATTCATCATTGCACCGATAACAGACGAATTCAACTTCCTGACTGCGCCGGGTAATAATGCCGATCTAAGCGGTCTGGAGGTAACCGGGTATACGTTAGTGCCTGCGTTTGACGCTGCGACCACCGCTTACACAGTCGACGTGCCCAACGGAGTAAGCAGCGCAGATATCACAGCGACCACCGCCGACGCCAGCGCCACATTAACGATAGGCGGGACAGTGGCCGTTAGCGGAGTTATGCAGACTATAAGCGGGCTTGTTGTAGGGGCTAACAACATAGACGTGGAGGTAACGGCTCAGGACGGGACCACAGTAAAGACATACACTATTACTATCAACAAAGCAGCGTCTGCTGACGACAACAAACTTGCCGTTCTGACCGTGGAAAGCGTAGTTTACAGCGGCGGAGGACCTCAGGTTACCACCTGCGGCATCTATCCCAAGTTCGACAGCGATCAGACTGAGGGGATAGTCGATGTGGCCAACGCAGTGACGGAAGTGCGTATTACAGCGCAACCTTCCAGCGGCGATGCGACACTGGAAATCAACGGGGCGCCGGCAGTGGCAGGAGTAGCTGCGGTGATAAGCGCCGATAACCTGAGTGTGGGCGACAATCTTATTCCCATAAAGGTGACTGCGGCCAACGGAAACCAACGGAGCTACACCCTGCATGTAAAAAGAGTCAGCGCTGATTACAAGCTTCCAGCCCTGCCGCAGACCCCGCAAGCCTACCAGGAGAGCGAATATGCAAAATACGCCCGGAGGATAGCGGCAGGCGCAAATCACAGTCTGGCGTTGAAAAAGAATGGCGCTGTAGTAGCCTGGGGACAGGGTTCTTATGGCCAATGCAACGTGCCTGCTGGTTTTGGTAACATAGTTGCCTTGGCGGCGGGAGAAAGCCACAGCATGGCTCTTAGTGAGGATGGCGCCGTGGTCGCATGGGGCTCAAATAATTATGGTCAAAGCACAGTGCCGGACGGCTTGAGTAATGTGGTGGCTATTTCTGCCAATAGTAATTTTTCCGCCGCACTGGACAAAAATGGCAAGGTGTATGTCTGGGGTGACAATAATTATGGTCAATGCGACGTGCCGGCTGACCTGAGTGATGTAGTGGATATACAGTGCGGTAGTAGACACATACTGGCTTTAAAGAAGGATGGCACTGTCAAGGCCTGGGGCAGTAACTGGTTCGGCCAATGCGATGTACCCACTGGTTTGGACCATGTGATGGCGATTGCCGCCGGTTTCCGGCACAGTATGGTCCTGAAAGACGATGGTACCTTAGTCGCCTGGGGCAAATATTCCAACAACAAAAAGTTTGAAACCTTGAACCTTGAATACGTCAAGGCAATCGCCGCCGGTGAAAACAATGCCGCTGCATTGAAGTGGGACGGTAGCCTGGATGTCTGGGGACGCGGTTATGGTGGTGAAAATGTCAATTTGGGCGTCCCTCTGGAGTTGCCTCAAAAGATTCTGGCTATCAGAAGTACCTATGATCATATGCTGGCACTGAACGAAGACGGTACCGTTACGGGTTGGGGTGAGAATTCTTTGGGACAGTGTAATGTGCCCAAAGGGCTAAACCTTTTAGAGGACGACAAGCCTCCCTACAACGGACCGTCTCCTGCTATTCCCCAGACCCCGGCGGCTTATGCCGCCAGCAGTTATGTTAAAGCAAAGGGCAAGATCTGTCATACAGCAGCCGGCTGGATTATTCTAAACATGGACGGCATAGTAAGGTTTATCTCAAATTCAGATCGTGATTTCTACAATCTGGCGCAGCTCCCGGAAGGTTTAAACAATGTCAATGCGATAGCTTCTGCACTTTGCAATATAATGGCCATGCAGAAAGATGGTCAAGTGGTAGTATGGGGCCTCAACGATGACGGGCAGTGTAATGCGCCGGAAACTGCACATGACATTACAGGCATCTGGTCTACAAAAAATATGAACAACTGCTGCCTGGCATTGAGAAATGATGGTGCCCTGATCGCCTGGGGCAATAATTCGTACGGACAGCGCCAAGTGCCGGAAGGACTGAATGATGTTACTGACATCGCGGCCGGTTATGATCATTTCCTGGCTCTAAAGGCGGACGGCACGGTAGTAGCCTGGGGTAAAAATGATTGTGGCCAGTGTGATGTGCCGGAAGGATTAAATGATGTCGCCCGCGTATTTGCAAATTGCAATTATTCTCTGGCTTTAAAAAACGACGGCACGGTGGTAGCCTGGGGAAGCAACGAGGACGTGAATAAAATTTTCTATTGCGGCCAGTGCGACGTGCCGGAGGGATTGAGCGGGGTAGTGGATATCAGTCTAGAGGAAGATACATGTATTGCCCTGAAAAACAACGGGACTGCAGTCGTATGGGGTAGAAACACTTACGGTAAACGCAATGTCCCGCCTGATCTCCATGATGTGGCTGCTGTTAGCATTGGATTAGGTGGCGCCATAGTCACAAAAACAGACGGTTCCGTAGAGTGCTGGGGTCATTTGAATGAGTTTGACGAAGATATATTTACCAGTCTGAGTAATGTATTGACCATGTCAAATGACAATATCATTATCTTCAGGGACGGAACACTCCAATATTATGATCTGACTCCGGAGGATAACGATACGATCAACGCCGTGCTGAACGGATTAAATGTGCTTTCCGGCCACTATTTTAACATTGCTTCCGTAGAACTGCTGGATCCTACCGGAAACAGCGTCAGCGCGGTTCCCAGACAGGGCGGCTACCGCATCCATGCCGGGATAGACAATAATTATGCCAGTCCCGCTGACGGTCTTGCCATCATCCAGGTGCGCGGCGGCAACGGCGCCACCAGTGGCGGCGGCGGCCAAGTGCTGGGCTGTGTGGGCATTTCCAGCCTCATTCCAGTGACCGGTTCCACTGTCTGCAGCGACTTTACAATGCCTGCCGGTATAAGCGGTCCAGCCTATGTGGACGTCTTCGTCTGGGACAACTGGGATAACATGGTACCCCGCGCCGAGGCCAGCCAGGACCTGAGTTTTACTGTAACGGAATAGGCTTTGAAATTTTCTTGGGCCGCAGCAGCAAAAAATGATAAAAAAGGAGGAGTAAAAAATGAAATTGAAAGGCATCAAAATATTAGGAGTGTTGTTAATTGTTGCGTTAGTTGTTTGCATGACCTGCGCAACCGCTTTTGCATCAACTTCCGTGAGTATTTATCTAAACAACAATGCTACGCCTCTGGCGACGTATACAACAACACAATTACAAAATAATTTTACTAATTATGTAAAAACTTACTCGAGTTATAATTGCAGCGGAGGTACCTATAAGTATTACGATGCTGAGGGCCCGCTTTTGGAAGACGTGGCAACCGCTGCTTTAAGTGGAAGCGGGACATCTTTTAGCCAAATCAATCATATCCGGTTCTATGCGACTGCCGACGGTTATGATACCGGGCAAATCAGCAAAAGCGCCGTGATGAATGGTTACTATTTTGCGAACCCCAGTTCACCGGGAGTAACGGTAGCGCCCGTAATCGCCAGGCTGTATGGAAATAGGGGCGGGGCCCGGAGTTCTACCAATTGCCTTAGGAATTTTTATGGCCAGGCAAGCGCTGGCGAGGATACCATGTCAAAATGGGTTAAAAACCTTGACAAAATTTATTTGTACACAAGTTAATCGTATATTGGTGGGATAACCGACTATAAAACAAGGATAATTGAATAAACTGCAAGCTGTTGCGGCTCGCAATTATGACAAGTGAATAAAAGCAAGGATCAAAGTGCTTTTCAGGTAAGATATCACATATTTCTATCCATTCGTTAATAATTACTCTGCTATAGGTCCGTATCTTGAAGTTGTGTTGAGTTAACCGTTATAAATGCTAAAACCATCTGTGGCTGATAACGCAGATGGTTTTAGCAGGTAATTTTTAAACCATAGGTGACAAACAGTCATATAGACAGGCAGAAGGAAGGCAGAAAGCACAAGAAAGAGAAACATAATCATTTATGTCGGGGATAAAAGAGCCGTGGTACATATGATGGCATCACCGGCAGATATAAAGAGCGTTGCGGCATATATATAAATGTAAATGGATCAAGCGCAGACTCTGGATGTATCTAAAGCGGAGATGAGCAAAGAGGGGTCAAACACTAGGGAGTATGCTAATTATGCTTTACAGGAAGGGGGAGGTGTTTTTGCCAAAATTAAAAAGCAATATGCTGCGTACCCTGCTTCAGGCAGTGTTTGCAATCGGTTTGTTGTTGTTAATCCATAACTTTGCGCAGCCGGTCAGTGCGGCGCAGGATGCCGGCAGTCCGGCGTTGTCTGCGGGCGGGCTGCAAAAAGCCCCCGCCCTGGCAGCGGATACGTCGCAGAATGTGGTTAGAAAGCCGGTGGAACTGACCTTCGCAGACGACGCGGCCTGGAGGGGGGCAATCAGCGGGGTAAGCGTTGACGGTGCGGCATTGGACGCCGGGAAATATGCAATAGACGCCGGCAAAATAACCATTGATAAAACTGTCTTCAAGGTGTCCGGGGAATATTCCGTCTCAGTCAGTGCCGGCGGCTATGCGGACGCTCTTGTGACGCAGAAGATCGGCCTTCTATGTATCACAGGAAACGGTGTGCGGCAGGAAGTTGTCTTTACACTGGCCGAACTGGAAGCAATGGATCAGGAAAGAACGGTGTTTTCGGCGACAAACGACTTTCCCTATGATTTATTTTTGGCTGTGGAAGGTGTTCCGCTGCGGAGCTTGCTGGAGCGGGCCGGAATGAAGCCGGAAGCACGGATGATTACATTTACAGGTACCGACGGGTATAAGGCTGAATTTACTGTGAATGAATTGCTGCAGACAAAACGTTATCTATTTCCCGCGAAAACGGAGGCAGAGCCGGTGATCGCCCTGAAACGGGTGGAAAGATCGTCTGACTTCAGCAGGATGAATGAGCAGGATACGCCGGTATTGTGTATAGGCCAGCGGGCGCAAACCGAGCAGACACTTTTGAGCTTTGTCAGGATCCTGCAAGACATTACCGTAACAACGGATCCGCCTGGGCAATGGGCCGGGCCGGAGGCAAAAATCATTGATCCTGAAACCGGGCAAAAAGCTGCCACCACGGGCGGCATGGTAAAGCTCGGCTCGGAAGTCATCCTGGAAGGCGATCCGAAAACAAAAATTTATTATACAACTGACGGCAGTACGCCGGATCTTGACAGCAAGATTTACAATGCCCACGGTTGCGGACCGCTGGCAGGGCAGCATGGACAAATTTTAGTTCAGGCTGATACTACTGTCAAAGCCAAAGCTGTTTGGCCGGGCAAGCTGGACAGTGAAACGGCCGCTTTTATATTTATGGTGGCTAATCAACCGGCAACCGGCGGCCCGCCGGAAATGCCAGCTGGTGAATCAATCCAGAATAAAGAACCGGTATCAGGAAGCGGTCCTGTTTTTACTGATATCGGGAACTGCTGGGCTCGCGAGGATATAGAAACGTTAGCGCTCAGAGGGCTGGTTAAAGGGAGAAGCGGTAATTGCTATGAACCGGGCGGTGAAGTCACCCGGGCAGAATTTGCGGCACTGATGGTAAGAGCCCTCGGTTTGCAGGAAAAAGTTTTAGGAGAAGGGCAGTTCGATGACGTTGCCGTTTCGGACTGGTATGCGGGTAGTGCAACCGCTGCGGCGGCGCAAGGCATCATTGCCGGTTTTGACGGGCGGCTGTTTAAACCGGACAATAGCATAACCCGTGAGGAAATGGCGGTTATGATTATCCGTGCGGCGCGCATTGCCGGAAAAGAAGAAAATTTATCCGCTGGTGAACAAGAACAGCAGTTGTCTCAGTTCCGGGATCGGCAAATGATTTCATCCTGGGCAATGAAAGAAGCGGCAACAGCAGTGCAGGCTGGGATTATCAAGGGAACAACGGGACAGGAATTTGCCCCGCAAACTGTTCTTGACCGGGCTCAGAGCGCGGCGATCCTGAAACGGTTTCTGACTTATATCAATACCGCCGCCGCTCAGTAAAAAAGAATGATGATAAATATTTATGCAAGGAGTATGGAGATGAGGAAAATCAAGGGTTTTAGGCTTAAAAAACTGTTGGCGGCTGTAATTGGGTTAAGTATGATTTGCGGGCTGCTGAACATGGCTGCGCCGCAGTGGGCAGGCGCTGCTGAGCCGGTGGCGCTGACAGTTACAGGCGACGGGGTTGAAAAAACGGTGCAATTCACTCTGGCCGAATTGCAGGCGCTGCCGCAAAAAACCTATACCTATTCCGGATACAATCACTGGCCTTCTTTACAGATATTTAAAGATATGAAAGGGCCGATGCTAAAGACGCTTTTGGACGCTGCGGGGTTGAAGGACAACGCCGCCATGATCAGGTGCAAATTATCCGTGGATGTATATAGCGAGTTTACCAAGGAACAGTTGCTGGACGAAAAGCGGTACTATTTCCCCGATGGTGAAGATGAGGATAATCTGGGGAAATGGCCGCCCACCCGCAGTGAAAGAGGGAAATCGCCGGTGGAAACGATGCTTGCCCTGAACGAGTCCAATGGAAAACTGATTTATGGCCAGAGGGCGCTGAATGAGCCGACCTGCTGCAAGAATCAGATGCTCGGAGGGCTTTGCGAGGGGGGGACAATTGAAGTACTGACAGAATCCCTGGCGCATTGGGAGGCGCCTTCCGCCAATCCTGCGCCCGGCACGATCGCCCCGGGCACGGAAGTAACCCTGCAGCACGGGGACGGGACGCCCTATCACGCCATTGTGTATTATACACTGGACGGGAGCGATCCTACTTATGGCTCAAACATATTTAATATCAGCTATCCCCACTTTCAGCAGCAATTGAACAAGCCTGTACCAATTAATAAAAATATGACGATTAAAACCAAAACAATAGGCATGGGCAAGCTGGACAGCGAAGTGGCGACTTATCAATATAATACAGGAGTTCCAACTCAACCGGATGAGGTTAATGAAAATACTGCAGGCAATGCGGAAAATACAACTAAGCCGGAAAATACAGGTGTGACGGAGGAGGCTCCTGCAGCAGGGAATACTGAACAGGCCAGGAATTTTACTGACCTGGAAGGTCATTGGGCCAAAGACGACATTTATTCATTAGCAGAGAAGGGTATTATCGGCGGGATGACAGCCACGGAATTCAAGCCGGAAGAAAAAATAACCCGCGCCCAATTTGCAAAATTGCTAATCAAGGCTTTAAATATTGAAGTTAAGAAGGATGCGGTTCTTTCGTTTTCGGATGTGCCGGCTGGCGCGTGGTATCACGATTGCGTAGCGGCGGCAGTCAGCGCAGGATTAATCACCGGTTACAGCGACAGTATTTTTGCTCCCGATAACGACATTACCAGGGAACAAATGGCAGTAATCTTATCGCGTGCTTTGACAATGAAATTGCCGGCGATGGAAGTTGGCGACAGTACCGGGCAGGCTATTGACAAGTTTACGGACAAAGGGGATATATCATCCTGGGCAAGGGAGGGAATAGCCCTGGCAGTAAGCAGCGGAATAGTGAGCGGGGTAAGCGCGGACACTTTTGCCCCAAAGGCATTTGTCACGCGTGCCCAGGCGGCGGTCATGATTTCGCGGCTGTATAACAAATTAAACTAATTGAACAACATCAATATGCTGCAAAAGCAGCGCCATCAGATGATGAAACGAAAGAAAGGATGTGTTGAAAATAAATGAGTTTAATGAAAACGACCTGATTACAGTAAAACCGGTTGGAATCGTCAGATCTGGCTTGCAGGAGCTGAACCAGGTACCGGTAGGAGGAGGAAATGCCGTAATCGAAATATATCCGGAATACAAGCGCGGATTGCTGCGTATTGAGGAAAATTCTCATCTCTGGCTTCAATTGTGGTTTCACAAGGCAATCCGCACTCTTCTGAGCACTGTTCCGGGGAAGGTTAATCCCAACCTTCCTGAATATGGAGTTTTTTCTTTGCGAGCATTTAGCAGGCCAAATCCTATTGCTTTGACATTGGTCCGTCTGGAGAGAGTGGAAGACAATCTTCTTATTGTTAGTGGTTTGGATGCCATAGATGGGACCCCTGTTGTGGACATTAAGCCTTATTATGAGCAGGAGATAGTATTTTCGCCGGTTACCCCGTACATCCGCCCATTAAAAAGAGAAATGCGCCAGGAAATTTTCATGAAGCAGGCCTTAAACCACCATCAGGAAAAATGTGCCTGGTTTTTATTGGGGGTGCGCATGGCTCTTGTTGCCGATGATTATTTTGGACAGCTCAATTCCAATGATTTGAAAGTAAAAGTGAACGGGCCGCTGTGCCTGGCTGATGTTATGCAGGGTTTAAGCAATGCCCGTTTGGCTAATCCCCCGCGGTTTGAATATGCCAAAACCGGTGAAATAGGGCAAAGTATCTGGGAAAAAGCCGGCAACCGGTTGACCATTACCGCCAGGCGGCTGATTACAGACGATGAATTTTTACAGATCGATGATAATCAGTTCTTAACAATAGAGTTTAAGAATCGTTTTGAAGTATGTTAAAAACAATAATGCAATTTTGGAGGTGACGAGATGGGCGAAACCAGTGTTGATGCCAAAAAAGCTTCCAAGAAGTGGCTGGTCTGGGGGGTGATCGCGCTGGTTTTGATTATTGCTGTTTCCTGGTATCTTAGCCTTGATAAAGGCGGGTTAAAGGAAGGGACAGTAGTAATTAAAGAAGGCGATGTCATTTTAGGCAGCTTTACGGTTGCAGACCTGAAAAAACTGCCGGTTGCAGAGAAAAAAATGACAATTACAAGAAATTGCTCCAGTAGTTGCAGCAGCAAAAACAGCGGCGGCGGCAATCAAAGCAAACATGATTACACCGGAACGCCTCTTTCGGCAGTGCTAAACAGCATTAATCCGGATCTGACGCAAAAATACAAAAAAGTTATTACCAGGGGCATCGACTATTACAGTCAGGTTATGGAAATGTCTGAAGTGCAGCAACCGGACAATATATACATTGCCTACAGTGATTATTACAAGCCGTTAAAAACTAAAGCAGGCGAAGAGGGAAGCCTTTCGCTCATTGTATGCAGTGACAAGTCCGGGCAGCGTTTCACCAATTGGCTGGTGAGTCTGGAATTGCAGTAAGAGATTATCTTAAGGAAAGGCGGAAAGCGATGTTAACTATTAAAATATCAAGGTTTTACAGACTTCTGGCCGGCATAACGGGGTTATGCGTTATTGCCGCTTTCCTGCTTATGGGTGCGCCTCAAAGAACCGGCGCGGAAGAACCGGTAGTATTAACGGTTATGGGCGACGGGGTAAAAGAAGAAGTAAAGTTTACCATGGCGGATTTGCAGGCGCTGCCGCAAAAGACTTATACATATAGTGGATATAACCACTGGCCTGCTTTAAAAGTGTTCAAGGACATGACCGGGCCTTCTCTGAAAGGTATTTTGGATAAAGCAGGCCTGAAGGATACCGTTGCCTTGTTCAAGTTCAAACCAAGCGGCGGCAAGTATGTGCATGTTGATTTTACTAAAGAACAGCTTTTGGATGAACCCCGCTATTATTTCCCGGATGGGGAAGATCCCGGTGATGTGGTGGATTGGCCGCCCCAGCGCAGTGAGAAGGGGAAAGTTCCGGTTGAAACCATCATTGCCCTGAATGATTCACAGGGAAGGGTATGCTTTGGACAGCGTGCGCCCAATGAGCCGACCGGCGGCGATTGCGTCATGATTCAGGATATGTGCAGCGGCGGAGTAATAGAAGTGTCTACCGAGCCCTTGCAGCGATGGGAGCCTCCTTTAGTTTCTCCTTCTCCCGGAAAGGTTGCCGCAGGCACAAAAGTAACGCTGGTGAAACCGGAGACAATACCGGATAATGTAATGATGTACTATACCCTGGACGGCAGCGATCCTGCTTATGGGAGTTATATTTACAATATCAGCTACCCCAATTTCCAGCCGGCTTTTAACGCGCCTATACCGGTAAATGAAAATTTAACGATTAAAGCCAAAACAATCGGTTTCGGCAAATTGGACAGTGAATTGGTAAGTTTTCAATATACTGTGGAAAGGAAATTTTTTGACCTGGAAAATCATTGGGCTAAAGATGACATTAATTATTTAGTGGAAAAAGGGATAATTAATGGAATGAGCAATACAGAATTCAAACCGGGGGAAAAAGTTACCCGTGCCCAATTTGCCAAACTGTTGATTGGGGCATTGAATATAAAAATTGATCAAGGTTCTGAGATTCCCTTTCAAGACGTTCCTGCCGCCGCATGGTACCATGATTATATCGCAGCAGCGGTCAAGGCGGGTTTAATCACCGGTTACAGCGACATAATTTATATTCCCGATGAAAATATCAGCAGGGAACAAATGGCGGTAATCATTTCACGGGCATTAGAAATGAAATCAAACACAGCAGAAAATAACGGCAATATAGAGGAAATTGTTAACCAGTTTAAAGACAAAGGGGATATATCACCCTGGGCAAGGGAGGGAATAGCCCTGGCAGTAAGCAGCGGAATAGTGAGCGGGGTAAGCGCGGACACTTTTGCCCCTAAAGTATCCGCTAACCGGGCTGAAGCAGCGGTCATGATTTTGCGGTTATATAAAAAGACTGGTGAGAATTTGTGACTCTCTGGAGAAAGTTTTTAAACAGGTTTACTCCATATGACTTTATTATCATCGCTCTGATGTCTGCCATGGGTATTGCCATCAAACCGGTAATTGTGCCACTGTCACATATCCTTACCGGACCACTCCTGATTCCGTCGGGCGCTTTGACAGGCGGGTGTTTTATGCTGTGGCTGGTCCTGGGGTTCGGCATTACCGGCAAAAGAGGCACGATGTCATTAATTGGCGTTGTTCAGGCCATCCTGGTCATGGCCACCGGTTTGCCCGGTTCACAAGGAGTGATGAGTTTACTAAGCTATACCATGCCGGGTATTGTGGCCGATCTGGGACTATTCCTGATTGGTCACCGGGTTTGCTGCCTGCCGTGCGCCTTTTTAGCCGGAATGCTGTCAAATATTACCGGAACCATGATGGTTAATTTCGTATATTACCGTTTTCCTCTAATTCCTTTGATCTTTAGTCTAAGTGTCGCAGCCTTGTCCGGAGGGCTTGGTGGACTGGTTGCCTTTATAATTGCACAGAAGATATGGAAATTCCAAAAACGTGAAGATGAACATTGTTAGATTGATCTTTTTAATCATCAGGGAAAATATTTTCAATCAAGGGTGGTAATGTTTTTTTGGAGGCTGTGGCGGTTAAGGGGTTAACTTATAAGTACTGGCCGGGTGGACCTCTGGTATTAAACGGTATAGACTTTAATGTGTCCCCGGGAGAAATAGCAGCGGTGACAGGTTTAAGCGGCTGTGGTAAGAGCACCCTTTGTTTATGCGTCAGCGGACTGATCAATTATAACAAAGGAGGGGTAATGACCGGGGAATTACTGGTAAATGGCAAGGATGTCAGATATCTCAAAACAGCCAGCCTGGCGAGGGAAGTTGGCCTGGTTTTTCAAGATCCTGATACGCAGCTTTTTTCGCCTACCGTAGAAGACGAAATCGCTTTTGCCCCGGAAAACTTATGCCTTCCGCCCGGACAAATCCGGGAGAGGGTGGATTATCTGCTTGATCTGCTGGGAATTGCCGCTTTAGCTGAAGCGAATCCCTACAATCTTTCCGGCGGCGAAAAAAGCCTGGTGGCTTTGGCCGCGGTTTTAGCTCTCGATCCACAGGTCCTGGTCATTGATGAAGTCATGTCCCCGCTTGATCCTGACGGGAAAAAGAGAGTAGCCTCAATTTTGGATAAGCTGCGTGCTGCAGGGAAAAGCATTATTATTGTAGAGCATGATCTGGAAGCGGTTGCTTTTGCAGACCGGTTGATGGTGTTGAACAATGGGAAATCAGCCCGTTTTGACCGGACGGAAAAGGTCCTGGCAGACTGGGATTTTCTTGCTGCAGCCGGGTTGATATATGATGATGAAGGCTTAAACAACGGATAAACGAGGGCAAACAGTGGCGTTTATAGAACTTAAGCAGGTGAGCTTCTTTTATCCCGGGAAAAAGGAACCGGTACTGAATTCAGTAAGCCATAGTTTTGGCAAGGACGGGATAACGGCTGTTGTTGGACCAAATGGCAGCGGCAAGACCACGCTTACCAAAATAATGGTTGGTATTGTACAGCCAAATAGCGGGGAAGTTTTTCTGGATTCGCTTCCTTTAAAGAAATATTCCCTGGCGGAAATAGGACGCCGTATTGGCTATGTATTCCAGAACACGAGCCATCAGTTTTTTTGTGCCACTGTAGCGGAAGAGATTGGTTTTGGGCTAAAGCATCTGGGTAAGGAATCGGAAGCGGTTGAAGAAAAAGTGGAGTTTTACCTGGAATATTTTGAATTAACGGCCTATCGGAACGTTTTTCCCTTGCGTTTGAGTTATGGTGAAAAACAGCGGGTGGCAATCGCTGCCGTACTTGCCAATAGTCCTGATTATTGTATATTGGATGAACCTACTGTTGGTCTGGATGTTTACCGTAAGAGGTTATTGGAAAACCATTTAAAAAAAATTGTCCGGTTGGGCAGCGGGCTATTGATTGTCAGCCATGATTATAATTTTGTTAAAAGAATCGCCGACCGGGTTGTTCGAATGGAGAACGGCCAGGTTCAGGAAGGTAGCGGGTAGAAAGGGTTTACCGTTTATGAAGCTTGATCCCCGGACAAAATTGGTGATCATTATTTGTATTACAACTTTAGCTTTAATTTACAATACTCCCGGGCGGCTGCTTTTGCTTTTTGCCTTAACGATTATCCTGATCTTGTTTTTTAGGATTAATCTTGCCGGTATCTGGAGCAGTTTAAAAAAACTTTTGCCCTTGCTTTTGACGCTTTTTTTAGTTCAGGTCATTTTTCTGCGGTCCGGTACTGCTCTTGTCAGTGTGGGTTCGGCGCCGCTAATTACCGCCAATGGCCTTGCGGCAGGGACCAGTGTCATGCTGCGATTGGGAATCGTCTGTTTTGTAGCCGTTTTGTTAACATCTTCAACCAATTCCCGGGATTTTGTTTTAGGGCTGGCGCAGTGGAAAATTCCCTATGAAATAGCTTTTATGGTTTCGGTGACAATTCGATTTTTACCAGTTCTGCGGGAGGAAATGAGCAATATAATTACAGCTGTTCAATTAAGAGGAGTTGAGCTCAAGAAGGTGCCCTGGCGAGAAAAAATCAAACTCTACTGCAGCTTATTTTTCCCGCTGGTCTATGGAACAATTCTCAAGGCCCAACGGCTGTCGCTGGCGATGGAAGCGCGATGTTTCAGGATTTACCCACAGCGCACTTACCTTAGACGATTGAGATTGACCTGCATTGACTATGTCTTGATGGTGGTTTCTGTAATTGCTACACTTATATTTATTAACCCCGATATTTGGAGATAAGCAAAGTATTTGTCCAACTGTAAAGGAGAAATGTGACATGCTGATTTTCGGTTTCCGGCAGGCTATGCTTAGCAAGTTGATCATCGGTCCGGGGTTTTCTGAAGCCGGGTTGGGAATCAAATTAAAATCCCGGAAATTTGCATCCTTGATAATAATACTGACATTTTTTCTTGCTCTGCTATGTGTTGGAAATCCGGGTACGGCAAATGCTGTCTGTGGCAGTAATCCGGGAGTGCCCGCTGATACGCTGACGATTAAAGTTGGTTATTTTGGCGGGCCTTACTATACGAAGAAAATATATACGCTCAATGACTTTGATAAGTTGCCGCAAGTGGAACAGACATATACTTTCATTGACAGCATTTCGGCGGTGTGTATCGACAGGGCTAAAGGAGTGAAATTGACCGATTTGATTGAGGATGCAGGCATTGATATCAATTCCGTGCAAAAGTTTTATTTTTACTCTACCGATATCAAAAATGGATGGTATCAATGTTTGGATAAGTCTTTCCTGCTGGATACGCCCCGTTACTATTACCCGAACCTTCCGTCATATTGGGATTATGAAACAAATACTTCCTTGCCTGAGGCAGTATATGGAGCGGTCCGGGTTGATCCGATTATAGCATACCAGGATAACTGGAGAAGGTATGAAGTTGCCCCTGATGACAGTTATTATGATACTTCAACCAGGTTCAGGCTGCTGCTTGGGCAGAAGGACACAACTGATCATGATGCTCCCCTGTCGGTCAAATGGGTGCATGCGATCGAAATAATGCTGGGTGGCATGCCCCCTGAACAGGTGACCCTCAACCAGAACCTAACTAACTTCAAAGTCGGCAGTACGTTTCAGTTGAAAGCGGCAGTTGCTCCGGACGAAGCAGCGGAAAAAAGCGTGACGTGGACTTCCAGCGATACCAGTGTGGCTATGGTGGATGAAAACGGCCTGGTAACAGTGACCGGCCCGGGCAAGGCCGTTATTACTGTGAGCACTGTCATTGGCAATTTAACGGATACTTGTATAGTAAATGATCCAAATCAGAAAGATAACCAGGCTGTTGCGTCTGCGGGCGCTAATCCCCCGGGGAAAGGACCTGCGGGACCGGTATCTGACCGGCAGTATTTGAAAGAAAAGGACCTTGCTGATGCCAATCCTGTGACAGCCGGTATCATCCCGGTACAATCAGGCAGCCAACCATGGCGCGTATTCGAGATGTCGGCTGATGCGGTACCCTTGCAGCAGCAGAAGCAAGGAGGTTTTGATATTTATGTGACATTGGTATTTATTACCTTGTTTCTTGCGGGGGCAGTTAAAAGGCGCAAAGAATATATAAAAGAAGCGGCAGTGGTTGCCTATCCCTCAAGAAATGATGGCGCCAATAGAATTAATATAAAAAGTCCTTGATAATTATAAGAACCAGTAGTTCTTTTTATTTAGTTGGTTCGCCGAACAGAATCAGGAAGTCATAATAAACGTCGGAAATTTTGTCTGCATTATAGTTAACATTAACTTCTTGCAGTACAATTCTCAGCCTGTAACCGTTGTTTTCTACATCCAAAGTCATTAACTCTGGGGGAAGGGAACCTTTTGGAGTATTGCTGACTTTGGACAGTGTACTGGCCAAACCGTATAGCCCGGAACTGACTAATTCGATTCCCTTTTGGTTGCTTACCGATACTTTTGCCTCTTGAGGCGATGTGTGTTTGATAATGAGTTTATATTTATTGTTGCGGACCTGAAAATCATAAGGTAAATCAGTAGAACCATCCGTTCTTGTATAAGATTGGGCATGAATAAAGATATCATAGCCGCTGATTTCAATCGGTTTTTGCGTATCCAGACTGGCTCCAAAGTATCTGTTACTCAAGTCTTCATAGGCTGCATCAAATCCAAAAGTATTCTTCATTTCGTTAATCTTAAAATCAGAAGGCAGCCAATTAATATATTTAAGGTAATTGCGTATCTCAAGATAGTCAAGGATTCTGGTAGATTCCAGCCTTATTTTTACAGGTGGGGAAGCTTTGGGAATTATTTTCCCGTCTTTTGACAATATGCCTTCTGAGATGAGCATATTTTCCAGCCGTGAAATCTGCGAAAAACGGGATACCGTAAATGCATCAATTGGCGGTATCACAGACAAAATAGCCAACCCGGCAGCCAGCAAGGCAATAACACCGTTTTTAGCAGCGGGTTTAAAGCTGAATAAAATTCCACAAACCAGTGAAAACATTCCAAAAAGGATTACGTAATAACGCGATTCGGTGATGCCATAAGCATTTACCCTTATGGCAACTGAAACTAACTGCATAATAACCATAAGGATAAGGGCTTTGGGGAAAACATGACGGAAAATCAAGGTAAACTTATTTTTTAATTGGTTGGATAAAATAAATGTAATCAGGCCAACGGCTGAGTAAGCCAGTATCATTGGGCCAAGTTGACCCGCAGGCCATTTAAGGCTTATCAGAATCTTAATAAAATAAGCTATCAGAACAACACTGTAGACTGCAATCAGGGGTATAACTATGTACGATGCTAAAATTTCCAATAAACGGGGATAAATCGCAGCCTGTGCCGTATATGTATGATCTTCCTCAGATTCGGAATTAAACTTGGGCAGCAGCGACAGGTAGTACAAATCGGCAAAAAAGATCCAGATGATGCACATAGTAATAGGATATGCATCCTGGTTTACTTTAAAAAGCAATATGTCAATGGCGGCAATGATGCTTGCGCAGCCGACAGACAGAACTGCCGCATATAAGGCAGAGGTAAAGGCAGACTTGAAATGGATCAAAGCGACACTATTAAAATCGGCTTTATCCTTAAATGAGGGCAGCCAAATAAAGGCGCAGAACATAGCAAAGACGGCGACAACGGTGCGGATTTTAACAGCAAAAGTTATGCTTGGAGCAGGCAAGATAATTAAATAATAACCCAGGATCAACAGCGCCGATATTAAATAAACAAGCAACCGCATTTTTCTCAAATGCTCAAAGCGCTCACAGCTGAATTGAGCTACTACCCCCAAAAAGGCCCCTAATAAGAAGGTAAACATAAGTTTTTGCAGAATAAGTTCCGGTTCCTTTCCCAGGGAAATCATATAACAGGCCAGTATTGTGGCGCAACCCAGGCAGAAGATTGTCAAGGGGAAACGTGCGACAGCATCAAACAGGCCCCATGTAGTTTTTTTTATTGATTCAACAAATCGGTTAATAGAACTCCCTCCTTGGATATTAATTTTAAAAAGCATAAGCTGTAGATGCATGCTGAATAAGTCAATATTTCTTGCTAAAGCACACCTTTATCATAACAAGAATTTGTTATTCAAGACAGCTCTTTTTTAGTAGATAAAGGATTCCACTGCTAAAAGTTTAATTTTTCTATCGCGCAATTCCCATTTATTGGCATAATAGGATTTGTGTTATTTTATGCTTGGCTATAGTTTCCATGGGCACTACCGATTGGTTGGATTTCGTGAGTTTATTTGTCATGTTTCTTGATGTATCTGTTTTTCTCTAGTAAACAGATACAGCTACCCCTTGGTTTAATCTAGGTATTTTCAGAATTGATTTTTTTCGAATATCCCCTTTGAAGAACCTGGTTAACTGACGAAAGTTATGGGCTATAATTTTGGCGCCTATCACAAGCTTACATTTCACAATCCCGCGAACGTTCAGTTTGCCCTTCTTCATTTTGTGGAACATTTATATAAATTTAGAATGCGAAAAAATTAAAGAAGTTTTTTCGATTGAAGAGGAATTTCAGAATGGGTGTAGAATATAATACATGTACAATTAAATATTACAATTTTCGAGCCTTGGAACCTACGGTAAATACTATGGATCTAAGGCCGGTAGAGTGTAGCTGGAAATGGCTGTGCTTCCCGATGCGGAAAGAAAATTGGTAATTTTTTTTGAGGTATTCGGGCTAAACTATTTAAAGTTTAGCTTTTTTTAACCAAATAAAAAGCCAGTTGTCTTTTCGGGCATATGGCTTTTATTAATGTAAGATGTCTTTGCAAAATACGGCACGACGGTCTAAATCCTTAATGATAGAGTGGTTTTATTAAAGCTGTTCACGTGTTTTTGCTTTTTAAGTTTACTTCCCTATTTCCATGTGACGAGAGCAGTTTTTTAATAAGCTGCTCCTTTTTTTAACACACTAGAAAAATTAGACAGGTAAACATAAGAAAAGGGCAGGGGTTTCTTACGGAAACCGCCAACCCTTTCCATTACACAAAATTTGATATGTCTCCCGGTTTTTTCAGAATAACATCTATTTCACCATAGTTTTCTGAAATAACTTTTGATTAACTATCAGTTTCAACTTTTAGACTCAGGTAAGTGCTCCAGTTACCCGCATCATCACCAGCTTTAACCTTGAAAGTATATTCGGCGCCTTCTTCCAGGCCCGATATGGTGGTTTCATTCTCGTCAGCGTCCAGGGTTGCCTTTAAAGAGCCATCCTGGTAGATCTTGTACATGGTTACTTCTTCGTTATCAGTAGCATCCGGCCATTTCAGGGTGACGCTTGTCTTTATTATGGAGACGGCCTTAAGTTGACTTCCCGAGGGCCAGGTCGGGTTCGTGGTGTCGTTTGCTTCTTTTGTGGTCACTTTGACGGAAGGTCCATCCGTGCTCCAGTTCCCGGCTGCGTCCCGCGCCTGGACGGTGAATTTGTATTTTTCATTGGCGTCCAGACCGGTAATCTTTGTGGAGAGTGTTAAATTAACCGTCTTTACTTTATTTGCCCCGTTAACGGTGTATGTTATTTTATAGCCGGTAACTTTTTCATTGTCGTCAGCCGGGTCCCATTTAAGTTCCACGCTGTTTGTACCAACATTGAATGCCGTGATCTTGCTGTCATTATCCCATGTTGGGGCGGATACATCATCATTTTCCGTTTGATCGTAATCATCCAGAGCATTAATGATGATAAAAATCTCTACCCGTTTGATGGCGCAGTTGGGGTTGAAGTTGCCGTTGGGGTTGCCTTTGATAATTCCCATCTTATAGAGGGCCAGGATATACTCATAATCTTTATCCGAAATTAGTCCACTGTCCTTAAAGGGGTTAAATTTTAGTACGGATACGGATACCGGTTTCAGTTTACCGCATTTCTCCATGTACTTTGCCAGCAGAACGCAGAACTCCAGGCGGCTCATCTGTGCATTCGAATGAAAGCGTTTAAGGTCGATGCACTTGTTTTGCACTGCCCGCTTTATCCCGCTTTTCGCCCATGCCGGGACATCGCTGTCTTCGTCAACTGCATTCCCGTCAGTCAGGTCCCCGTTTAGTGCCTGAATGTTAAATTTTTTTGATAAAGCCCGGTCGATAAGTGTTGTTGCCTCCGCCTGGGTGCACAGGTTATTGGGACGGAAGGCGCCGTCGTCATATCCGCCCGCAATGCCCTTGGTCTGCATTTTCTCAATCACCTGCTGCGCCCAGTGGCCTTGAAGGTCAGAGAATTTTACCTGCTTCTTCAGGCCTTGCCCATTTAATTTTACATTGGCAGGTTTCGCCGCCGCGGTTCCAACGCCGAAGGTGAGCAGTATGAACAGTGTCAACAATAGCGCAAGGATTTTCTTCATTTTCAGTCCCCCCATATAAATTTTATGGTCTTAACTAACCAATACGTTAACCGGCGCAAAAAACATGGGGGTATACTTAAGCCCAAAAAATACCATATGAGCAGGACTGGTTCATATAGATAAGCTGGGTAAACATCATTTAGCATTTATGCCATAAATAAAATATGCAATCCCCAAATATAAGAACGGAAATAACGGGTGTTCAAATGACTCAAGAATTTATCCGGGTAAATAGCCATACAAGGAAAAATACAAAATGCAATATGGCTGCGATCCGGAAGATAACAGAAGAAAGGAATGCCACTGTAATCTCAAAGTTCGAGATTACATAATCGTAATCGTTTGCGGCGAAATCGAAATTGGCAAGTTAAAAAATTTCATTGAAGAAGCCCTGGAAGCAAAACAAAAAAAATCAACGTGTCAGGAGTGTTAAAACAAAAACCCTACCTTCCTATTAATCAAAAAAACGGGTCTTTCTTCTTTACTATGAATTTTTCTTGAAAATCAAGTCAGAAAAGGGACATCAGTTTTCTGGCAAAAAAAGCTAACTGCTTTAGTGGCAAACAACAAGCTCCGCAGATCATTTCGGGGCTTGTTGTTTCTTTGGCAGGGAGAAACTATTCTTATTTCAATTCCTCGCAGGAAAGCTAAAAACCGAAAGCAGCTGAGTTAGGGCTGCTTTTTGATTCCGAAGCGGGCTTTTAATGCCTCCTGGAGAACTTTAGATAAACTAATGCCGGCATCGGCCGCCTTCGTATCTAACCATCTCGGAATACTGACTGTGCGACGTACCGCACGGTTATCGCGTATTCCAGTCCTAATAAGATTCGCAAATTGATTTGACGATGTTTTAATTGTTTTTATATCGCTAGGATGGGGGATGTTGATTTTTTCTTCTAACATGTATTCAATCCATTGCGTTAATGCGCTTTGTGCCATGTCGATAGCGTTGCCTAAAGATTTACCTTCGCTGATACAGCCGGGCAAATCAGGGAAAGTAATCGTATAACTGCCCTCTTTGTTTTGTTCGAAGACAGCTGGATAAATGTATTCCATATAGCAGGCTCCTCTTTCATTTTTTATATTAAAACCCTTAGGTAGCAGGGTTTTATTTCAACACTGCATCTTTTAGGATTTGTTTTGTTGTGTTTTCGTTTATTTCTCGGTGTCTTGGGACTTGAACAGCTCTTTATTTTCAGCTTTGTAGATGGAGTGTTTTCCATCGTCTCTTATTTTGACGAAGCCAGCGGCTTCAAGCTGTTTTATCAAGTCCCGTAGTTTCATCGTTCTTGCAATCCCCCTTTCTTTATACGTAGTATATTGCGTAAATTACGTAATATCAACATGTTTTTAAAAGTTTTTATTGGAACCGACGGAAGGGAACGCCTCCGCCAAGTCGAACGCTGGCCAGTTTCAATTTTCCTGCCAACAGCAAAGCGCAGAGCAAATAATTTACTTGCCGGCAAATTAACTAACGTTGGTGAATTTGCTGCAACTCGCGCTTATCATTGGTTATTACATATTTATAGATAGGTTCCTGAATTATAGAAGAAGCACAAGCCGAGGAGTAAAGACAATAACGAACATCAGGAGAATTCACCAAAGCAAGAGGGCAGGAATGATCACCATGCTTTAGCAGGTGTCCATTTTAGGCCTTAATTAATACGGTGAGAAAAATAAAAGCGGCTCAATCCCTTGAGACGCTTGCTTTTTCTTTGGCAGGGGAGACAGGTTTCGAACCCGCAACCTACGGTTTTGGAGACCGTTGCTCTACCAATTGAGCTACTCCCCTATATTTTTGCTATTTAATTATAGGATAAATTTTATAAGCGTGTCAAGTGGACTGCCTGCCCATTAAAAAATAAATAAAGTGCAGGAATTTGGCCATCTAATGAAGAATATGTAAAGAGAAAAGTATTATTTATTTCAGGGGGTATTTTTTTGGATAAGCGTTGTATCTTATGCGGGCGTCTTTTTGAGATTGAGGAAGCGGCGCCTGATCCATATGATGATGATGAAGACATACCCAAAAAATCTGTAAGCATTTGCCTGCTCTGCCAGGCCAAACTGCGGCATGAAGCAGATGAGTCACAGAAATCGCCCAAACCAATGTAACTTATTATAAATAAGGAGGCCTTTTTATTGCGTTCATTTCGACCGCTGGCAATAGGGATCCTGGTAGTCCTTTTTTTGTTTTTTTTGCTTGCCAAATGGGGCGGGTACCTGTACATAGATTGGCTGTGGTTTAAAAGCTTAAATTATCAACATGTCTATGTTACTCGTTACATCTCGGAAATACTTCTTCGCGTAGCGGTATTTATTTTAACTTTTTTGCTGCTGTTTTTAAGCCTTATGCTGACACGCCGGACAATTACTTCGGCAGTACAGTCGTCCAGGCAGGTTGAAGAGGGTGGCGTGATAACACTTCAGCGTTCTCCTTTGTTTCAGTTTGTAAACAATAAAACGGTCACTGCTGTGTTTGTATTGCTGAGCGTCTTAATGGGTTTACTGGTAAGTTCGTCAGTAACAGGCGACTGGGTGATCCTTCAAAAATTCCTTCATCCCAGCACATTTGGTTTAAATGATCCTATCTTTAATAAAGATATTGGTTTTTATGTTTTTCAATTTCCATTCTTTCAGTTTCTTTATAAATTGTCTATTTCGCTAGTAATTCTAATTGCCGTCTGGACTGTCCTGGCCTATTTTTTGGCTGGCGCCGCAAGCGGGAACCTCAATGTGAGAAAAATATTTGATATTTCAGCGGCCCGCTATCATCTTTCTATTCTGGTGGTTGTTTATTTCTTTTTAAGAGCATGGGGATTCAAACTGCAGCAATATACCCTGCTGAATTCTGCACAGGGTGTTGTCTCCGGTCCGGGGTATACGGATATTCACGCAAACCTGCTGGCTTTTCAAGTCATGTTTTTCCTTGCCGCAATTACAGGTATTATAGTTTTGATAAATATCTTCATGCGGCGTTTCCGTTTTATTGTTTATGCCATAGGGTTCATGATTGCCGCCTCGATCGTTTTAAACGGAATTTATCCGGTATTAGTTCAAAAACTTATCGTTCTGCCCAGTGAAATGGACAAGGAGAAACCCTATATTGAAAATAGTATTAAATACACGCGTATTGCTTATAACATCGAAGCAATCGAAAGGAAACTGTTCCCTGCAGGAAAAACATTAAGTGCCGCTGATGTCAAGGAAAATAAGGATACGATAAAAAACATTCGTTTATGGGATTATAAGCCTTTACAGCAAACGTACAGTCAACTTCAGGAGATGCGCACCTATTATGAATTTAAGGATATCGATATTGACCGTTATAACATTGACGGCGAATACCGTCAGGTAATGCTGGCAGCCCGGGAGTTAAATCAGGAGCTTCTTCCAGAGCAGGCCAAAACCTGGGTTAATCAGCGCCTAAAATACACACATGGATACGGAATTGCCATGAGCCCGGTAACTGAAATTACAGGTGAAGGTCTCCCGAACCTGCTTATAAAAGACATCCCACCAACAACAAGTACGAATTTAAAAGTGAACAGACCTGAGATCTACTTTGGGGAACTGACTGATAATTATGTCATTGTTAATACCCGCAGCCAGGAATTTAATTACCCCATGGGTGAAGATAACGCCTGGTCGACTTATCAGGGTAAAGACGGCGTAAAAATGGGTTCTATAATCCGCCGCTTGATTTTCGCCCTTACTTTTGGCGACTATAAGCTTTTGCTTTCAGGCGATGTAAGCAGCGAAAGCCAGGCGCTTTACTACCGGAGTATATACCAGCGTGTTCCTAAAATAGCTCCTTTTCTACTTTATGATAAAGATCCGTATCTTGTGATTGATAATGGCAAACTATACTGGATGTGGGATGCTTACACAACTACCGATATGTTTCCCTATTCCGAACCGTTTGCAAATAAAATGAATTATATCCGGAATTCGGTAAAAGTTGTGGTCGATGCTTATAACGGTCAAGTTACATTTTATATTTCAGATTCTTCGGATCCCGTGCTGAAGACTTATCAGAAAATATTTCCCGGACTTTTCACTTCAGAAATGCCCTCCGGATTGAAGGAGCATATCCGGTATCCCGAAGACCTATTTACAATTCAGGCCAATAAATATATGGTTTACCACATGCAGAATTACCGTGTTTTCTATAATAAAGAGGATAAGTGGGATTTGCCGACCGAAATCTTCGGCAGTGAAGAACAGACAATGGAATCATACTATACCATTGTCAGGCTGCCTGGAGAAGAAAAGCCCGAATATATACAGATTATGCCTTTCACGCCCCATAGTAAAAAGAATATGATTGCCTGGTTTGCCGGCCGCTCAGACGGTAAAAATTATGGAAAGTTGCTCGTTTACGAATTTCCGAAGCAGGAACTGGTCTTTGGCCCTATGCAGGTTGAGGCCAGGATAAATCAGGATACAACAATTTCACAGCAGCTTTCCCTGTGGGATCAAAGGGGTTCACAGGTCATACGCGGCAATTTGATGGTCATTCCGGTCAAGGACTCTCTGATTTATGTTGAACCTTTGTACCTTCAGGCGAATCAGGGGAAAATGCCCGAACTTAGCCGTGTAATCGTTGCGCATGGCGAACATGTAGTTATGGAGAGAACACTTGAAGAGTCGCTGGAGAAAATTTTCGGCGGGCAGGATGTTATAGAACCGTCCAACCAACAACCTGCCGGCGCCCCGGGGACCAATGAGGCAGAAACCGTTTCCAGCCTTGCTCAAAAAGCGGGCCAGCTTTTTGATGATGCGCAAAAGAAGATTGCCGGCGGGGACTGGGCAGGGTATGGTAATTTGATGGAGCAGCTGGAAGATACTATAAATAAACTGACTGCCAAGGCCAAGTGAGTGGAAGAATAAAATAATTGCTTGGGGTAAAAAGGGGGCTGTCTTAATGGGCAAGATAAGGAACATAGGTGTGCTTACCGGCGGGGGAGATGCGCCGGGTCTCAATGCTGTTATCCGGGCGGTTGTTAAGACTGCCGTCAAACAATACAGTCTTGGTGTCGTAGGGTTTTTAAACGGATTTGGGGGATTAATTAAAAACCAGGTACGCGAGTTGAGTGAGCGGGATGTGGCGGGAATACTTCCACGCGGGGGAACTATTCTTGGAACAACAAACCGGGACAACCCTTTTTATTATCCCATAATAAAGGATGGTAAAAAGGTATATGTAGATGTGTCCGATCGGATTTTCGAGAATATCAGCATTCAAGAGGTTGATGCGCTGATCATTATCGGTGGTGATGGGAGTCTTGCTATCGGAAGAGACTTATATGATAAAGGTTTGCCGGTTGTTGGCGTACCGAAAACAATAGATAATGATCTTTGGGCAACAGAACAGACTTTCGGTTTTGACAGCGCAATGGCCACTGCGACCGAAGCCTTAGATAAGCTGCACACAACTGCAGAATCTCACCATCGCGTTATGGTGTTGGAAGTTATGGGACGTTATGCAGGCTGGATTGCTCTTACTTCAGGAATTGCCGGCGGTGCGGATGCCATTCTTATTCCTGAAATACCATATAAAATAGAAAGTATAGTCCAAAAAATAAACGAGCGCAGCCAGCAGAATAAGCAGTTCAGTATTATAGTAGTGGCAGAGGGGGCCAAACCGATGGGCGGTGAAATGGTTGTGCAAAAAACTATTGATGACAGCTTTGAGCCTATACGTCTCGGTGGTATCGGCAATGTATTGGCCAAGCAACTCGAAGATATAACAGGTAAGGAGACTAGAGTAACAGTTTTGGGACACCTCCAGCGGGGGGGATCACCAACACCATACGATCGCATCCTGGCAACACGCTATGGGACAGGCGCTGTAAAACTGATCATGGAAGGACGTTTTGGGGAAATGGTCTGTTTAACAGGCCCAACGATTTCGTCGGTGCCTTTAAGGGAAGCCGCAGGCAAAATACGCCAGGTCCCTCTGGACAGCGATTTGATATATTCCGCTCGGATGTTGGGAATTTCCATGGGTGATTAATTTAAGCTAAAAATCGGCAAAACATTACCATATATTAACAAGGGAATATCTGCCACGCCATCGAATATGATTTATAAAGATTGCGGGGTAGATGTTCATGAATAAGATACCCAAACTTTTTAATTGTTTCGGAAATTGGTTTAATAACAGGCTTTTTCTTTATTTTTCCGCTATTTTAATCTGTAGTATTTTTACGTCAGGGCTATGTATAAACAGGGGGCCTGCTGATCAGACTGCCATTTTAAAGAACGATTTGGAAGAAGTCATCAAAGGTGGTATAGGTGATAATAACTGGTGGTATGCTAACAGCCTTAATGAAGTAAGAACAATATTATCACATTATTACACAGGCGCTTTATTAGATCAAATAAGTCAGGATTGCTGGGTATTTATTCAACAGTCAACCGATTGGTACTGTCAGGATTCTTTAACGGATATCGAAATAATTCATCAAGATAAATCACAGGCAGAAGTGATTGCATTCATAAAAGATTATAATTTATTGACAGGTGAGAGCAGGGCAGGGGAGGCTAGATACATTTTAATAAAAACAGAACAAGGCTGGCGGATATGTTCTGCCCAGTATAATTGGCCGCAAGACAGTGAAGGGGAGTTGTCCCGTTGAAAATAGGTGTTTTTACAGACAGTTATTTTCCATATACCAGCGGAGTTGTCCATTCGATAGATACATTTAATCAGGAATTAGTTGCCCTGGGCCATGAAGTATTTATCTTCGCCCCCAGTTATCCCAACATTCAGGATGATCAGGAAAATGTATTCCGCTTCAGTTCTCTTCCCGCTCCGACCAACCGTGATTTTACACTGGCTTTTCCTTTTTCGTTTCATCTGGAAAATATTCTTGAAAAATGGCAGCCCGAAATAATCCACGCTCATTCCCCTTTTATTCTTGGTCATGTCGGGTCAAGCTGCGCCCGCAGGTTAAGAATACCGCTTGTTTTTACATTCCATACACTCTACGATGAATATGTCCATTATTTTCCCATCGCCCGGAAGATAACCAAGAATGTTGTCAGGAGTATCTCGCGAAATTTTTGCAATCGGAGCAACGTTGTTATAGTGCCTACTGAAGTTGTCCGTGAACATTTGCGGCAAATGGGCGTGTCAACACCGATTAAAAAGATTCCCACAGGCATTAAATTGAGTGAGTTCTCGAATTTGGACAGGTTCTGGCTGAAGAAAAACTACGGCATTCCGGAGAGAAGCAAAGTCCTTCTTTTTGTTGGCCGGTTGGGGCAGGAGAAGAACATATATTTCCTGCTCGAATGTTTCGAGAAAGTCTTTGCTGAATTGCCCGGGACTTTTCTTGTGCTGGTTGGAAGCGGTCCCGAGGAGGAAGAGTTAAAGAACTTGACAATTGACCGGGGGATTAGTAATAACATTATTTTTGCAGGAAAAAAGGATAGAAGCGAAATGGCCCGTCATTATGCGGGCTCAGATCTTTTTGTTTTTACTTCATTGACAGAAACCCAGGGCCTAGTAATTGCCGAGGCTAAAGCCGCCGGAATACCGTCCGTCGCGGTTAAAGCAAACGGTGTATGCGAGATGGTGGATGATGGTGAAGATGGATACCTTACCGATCTGGACCAGGATTCTTTCATCGAAAAGGTTGTCCTGCTTTTGAAGGATGATGAGCTTCGAAAGAGATTTTCCGAAAAGGCTAAGGAAAACGTCAAAAAAATCTCCTCCAGACGGTGCGCCTTGGAATTGATTGATAGCTACCAGGAAATACTGCAGGCGGAAGGGGTTAAAAAGTACCTGGTTAATGGCGATAAGTAGGAAGTATAAATTTTTCAATTATTAGTTTACATAATATCTATTATGGGAACATAAATACAAAAGCACCTTTCCCTCTTCATTATTATTTTTTAGCCTCTTCCGTAAATAAAGAAGTTCCTGTTAAGAAAATGCCGTAATCGGGTGCTTCAAGGCACAGGCCGCAATTATCGCATACTTTTTTACTATCAAGACAGCAGATAAAACACTCACAGCAATTGTCACAAAGCTTATTCTTCTCCAACATACACATCTTAAGGGTAAGCTTTTGCCTTTTATTTTTCATTGCCGGCTTCCTTACAAAGGAATCTTTTTATAAGCTTACCCCCTTTTTTATAAAAAAGCATTCCATTTGACTTCAATTAACTAAAATAAGAGGTGAACTGATTACTTCATATGTTTAAAAGGAGTTTTAAATCCTATTCCAATTTATTATGCGAAAATATCAGATCCCTCAAATAGCTAAAACAAAAGGTGAAAGGTTAAAAATGAAACAAAGATTCGTATATATTGTGGGAAAATTCTATTAATGTGGAATTGCTTTTAATTATCTCCCTTCATTCTGGTAAGAAAGTAACCGGACAACAATCTTGTTAAAAAATTAATTAGGATTACTATGATTATAAGAATTATGCTTGTTCCCATAGCCTGTCTGATCAGTAGTTCCCTGTCCCCCGGCATTTCAGTAACCAAAAGATATAAGTGAAGCGCCAAAGTTCTTCCGCCATGGAATAGAGAACCTGGTGTAAGCATGCTTAATCCAAGAGTCGCATATAGACAGGCTGTTTCTTCGATCGCGCGACCAACACACAGTATAATTGCGGTTATTATACCTGGTAATGCTGCAGGAAGGATAACTTTGGTAATGGTCTGCCATTTTGTTGCGCCCAGAGCCAGGCTGGCTTCCATATGAAGAGTGGGCACGGCACTGATTGCTTCTTCAGATGCGCGGATCATTGTTGGCAGAACAAGGCAAGCCATTGTTAAAGCGCCTGCCAGTAAGCATTGTGTGCGGAGCAATATAATTACAAAAAGAGCCATGCCAAAAAGTCCAAAAATAATTGAGGGTACACCAGCCAAAGTTTCAATGCAGTAGCGGACAAATTCGCTGAACCTTCCTTTTGGAGCATACTGAGAAAGGTAAATTGCGGTACCCAAGCCCAAAGGGACGGCAATGGCAAGGGTTAAAAGAACGATGTAAAAGGTGCATATTATTGCGGGAAGTATTCCACCTTCAGTAATTGGATTGGTGATAAAACTCCATGAAAGAGCTGAAAAACCGTGGTAAAAAATAAAACCGATCAAGATTGCAAGTATTAAAAAAACAATTAAACCTGATAGCCAGGTTATTAACCAAGCTATCTTCTGATTTAATTTGGGAGACATGATCACAAGGTTTTTCTCCTTATAGAAAAAGCGATGCTGTTAAAAATCAGAATGAACAGAACAAGTACTATTCCAACTGCGAATAAAGCATTTAAATGAAGGCTTCCGGAAGCAGCCTCAAGAATTTGTCCAACAATATGGGAGGTTAAGGTTCGGGAAGGGTCCAGGATTGAATGGGGAATAGCAAATGCATTGCCTATCACCATATAAACGGCCATTGTCTCCCCTATCGCTCTTGCCATCCCAAGAATAAAAGCAGCCGTGATACCGGACCTTGCGGCAGGGAGAAGGACCATCCAAATAGCCTGCCACTGAGTTGCGCCCAGGGCAAGGGCGGCTTCCTTGTAAGAAACTGGAACGGCCCGAAGGCTGTCTTCAGTAATAGTTACCATTGTAGGTAAAACCATGATTGTTAATACAACTATGCCAGCTAAAAGGCTGTAACCGCTGCCGCCAATATGCCTTATTAAGGGTACGAGCATAGTCATTCCAACAAGCCCGTAAACAACTGAAGGAATACCAACAAGTACTTCTATAGCCTGCCTTAACAAAGTACCGATTCTACGCGGAGCCACTTCAGCAAGGAAAATTGCGCAGGCAATGCTTAATGGTGCGGCTATAATAACCGTTCCGATCATTGATAGGATTGAGCCGATGATAAGCGGTAAGATGCTGAACTTTTCCTCTTTTAAGCTCCACTCAGTTCCAAAAAGGAATTTTAATAAACCTATTTTAGCGAAGGCGGGGAATCCTTCTTTAAAAATAAAGATAACAATAAGGAAAAGAATAAGCAGAGAGATGGTAGCACAAACCAAAACTATTTGTTTGGAGACATTATCCACAAAATAACGATTAAACATAGATGTTCCTTCTGTAAATTGAATGTAGCGGAAAAAAGTCCCTGGTTTGGCATCTTGTTTTAGATGCTAACTTAAGTATAAGCAAATAGATTAAATTAAGGTTATAGTAATGTTAAGATAATGTTAAGTTTTTTGAGGAGAATAAAAAAGCCTGTTACCAAATGGAATCTAAGCGGGATAATAGTTCATATTTACATCGGCAAGTTCAAAATCAATTTTTGTCTTCCTGGAAAGCCGTTCCTGCAAAAATTCTGTTGCTATTTCCGGGAACAGGGCTACAGAAAGAACATCTTCCTCTTTCTCCATGTATGGTCCGGCTTCCAAGCGCGCAGCCGGCAGACCGGGTTCCAATAAATCAGCCAATTACATTGTTGTCAGAGCCTTTAGGGGAAACATCAAATTCGGAATATTTCTTGCGGACTTCCTTGATAGGCAGCATATCTTCAAGACGCATTCTGGTTGCAAGTAGTGATTGCTGCCCATCACGCAGTACGGATGTCTATTCAATAATCACCAGAATATCACCCCCGGACACTTTTTGTCCTTTTATAACAAGGATTTCTTTTACTTTACCATCATCCGTGGCGCTAATTTCGTTCTCCATTTTCATAGCTTCCAGAATTAAAAGAATATCTCCTTTTTTAACCTGATCACCCACATTAACTTTGATCCTGCTTATACTGCCAGGCATAGGAGATGCGACAATTCCGCGTTTTAAACTGCCAGGCGTTCTTTTTGACTGAAAAATGTTCTGTGGAAGTTGAGTACTGGGGGGTTGCTGAAGTACTGGCTGAAGACTGATAATTTGACTTTTAGAAGGGCTTATTTCTTCAACTTCCACTTCGAAAGCTTCACCGTTCACAGTTACTTTAAACTTTCTCATATCGTCCCCCCCTAGGGAAATACTTTACTTTAAAAATACCTTGGTCCGGATATCCTGCTCCTCATTAATTCACTTAAGCCGGCCATCTTCCAGGGTGTTGGAACAGTCTGTTTTCGCTTTCCAGGATTATGACCTTCATCTATGAAGAGACCGCCGGCAATCAGGGCCGCTGTAACTGCTGCGACAATTTCAGGTCTTGCTTCTTTAGATATTCCCTTCAATTGATCCAAATCTTTCTCCTTCTTTATAAAGTGATGTTGCCGTGTTTTTTCTGGGGCCTCGTTTCTCTTTTGTTTGAAAAAGCCTTTAGCGAGGTTATGATTTTATTCCTTGTCTGTCTGGGATCAATTACATCGTCCACATAGCCTCTAGCACATGAAATGTAAGGGTTGGCAAATTTAGCGCGGTATTCTGCCTCAAGTTTTTCGCGCATTTCCTGCGGGTTTTCAGATTTAGAGATTTCACTGTGATAAATAATATTAACTGCTCCTTCAGGACCCATTACGGCGACTTCTGCGTTTGGCCAGGCAAATATTGCATCAGCCCGCAAGGAACTGCTGCCCATGGCAATATAGGCCCCGCCATAGGCTTTTCGTAAAATTACGGTAATTTTAGGCACTGTGGCTTCCGAATAAGCGTATAATATTTTTGCCCCGTGCCGTATAATGCCCCCATATTCCTGAGCAAATCCGGGCAAGAAACCCGGAACATCTATTAAAGTTACCACGGGTATGTTAAAACAGTCGCAAAAACGGACAAATCTGGCTATTTTACTCGATGCGTTAATATCCAGGCACCCGGCAAGATAAGTAGGCTGGTTGGCAATAATACCTGCGGTGCGTCCGTCAAAACGGGCAAAACCTACTACAACGTTTGGCGCATATAAAGCTTGTACTTCGAGAATTTCTCCGGCGTCAACAATGAGTTTAATTATTCTCCGGACATCATAAGACAGATGTGGTTCTTCGGGTATAATATTAAGCAATTCCTCCTGGTTCCCGATAGGTTCCCGTGGATCATACTGTGGAGGTTCTTCTAAATTATTAGACGGCAAATAGCTTAATAATTGGCTGAGAAGGACCATGCATTCCTCCTCGGATTCTGCAAAAAAATGGGCAACTCCGCTAATTTGGTTATGTGTTAATGCGCCGCCTAGATCTTCCATGCTGACCTCGGCTCCTGTAACGGCTTTGATAACCTGTGGGCCTGTAATAAACATCCTGCCAATATCTTTAACCATAATAATAAAATCAGTAAGGGCAGGCGAGTATACCGCACCACCGGCGCAAGGGCCCATGATTACTGATATCTGTGGAATAACACCCGAAGCTATTGTATTGCGATAAAAAATCTGCCCGTATCCGTCAAGAGCGTCAATTCCTTCCTGTATACGCGCCCCACCGGAGTCGTTAAAGCCAATTACAGGCGCTCCTGTTTTTGTGGCCAGATCCAGTACGTTACTAATTTTTACAGCGTGGACTTTGCCAAGTGAACCGCCTGCGACTGTAAAATCCTGGGCGAAGACAAATATTTTTTGACCGTTAACTGTACCATAGCCTGTTACTACACCTTCTCCCGGGTGTTCGAGATTTGATATGTCCTCATTTCCTGCAAAAGCATTGGTTTCAACAAAGGTCCCGGGTTCTAACAAAAGATCAATACGCTCGCGTGCAGTTTTTTTGCCGGCTTCATGTTGTTTGTCTATACGGGCCTTTCCGCCCCCGGCCTCTATTATTTCGCGATGGCTTTTTAGCTGCTCCAGTTTTTTCTGCACGTTTAGGTCTTAACCTCCTTTATACAAGCATAGACACTGTTGTAATATCATCATTCATGTGGACTGGCATAAACTGTATTTAAAATGTTCACCATTTGTAATATAAATCCTTCCTGGCTGCACAAAATTTCTTTTTTCTGTTTTTAAAATACCATCTTATGTATTATAATCAAGATAATTGCCAATTAAAAACTTTACTATGAGAAAAGAGGTATTTGCACCTTGTTATCCCAACTCACCCCCCGTGAACAGCAGATACTTGACGTTATAAAAAGGATAATTCAAGTTAAGGGGTATCCCCCGTCCGTCAGGGAAATCGGCCAGCTTGTCGGCCTGAACTCAAGTTCTACAGTACATGGCTATTTACAGCGCCTTGAACAAAAAGGTTTTTTGCACCGTGATTCGAGCAAGCCCCGTGCCCTGGAACTTACAGGCGCCCCGCCAAGGCTCCAAAACACCACTGTTCATTATGTGCCGGTTTTGGGCAGGGTTTCTGCGGGCGATCCTTTTCTGGCTGTCGAAAATCCGGAGGAAGTCATGCCTGTTCCGGTTGAACTGACAGGCCAGGGCGAATTTTTTCTCCTCAGGGTACATGGAGAAAGCATGATCAAATCGGGTATTCTGGATGGGGATCTGGTAGTCGTTCGACGCCAGCAGACAGCTGATAATGGTGATATAATCGTTGCCTTGCTTGGTGAAGAAGTTACCGTAAAACGTTTTTTCCTGGAGGAAGATCATGTCCGGCTTCAACCCGAAAACGATTTGCTATCCCCTATCATTGTTAAAGATATTAATATATTAGGTAAAGTTACTGCCCTGCTGAGGAAACTATAATTTTACTTTACCGGATTTCCTTGCATCCTGCTTTACATTAAGCACTTTTCTGGCTGCGTTTAAAACTGCTATCTTAACATATTCTTTTGATAAACCACCCTGCATGTAAACAATATATGGTTCCCTCAAAGGCGCATCAGCGCTTAGTTCTGAGGATGCCCCCTGGATGAAGGTCCCGGCAGCCATAATTACTTTATCCTGATAACCGGGAAGGTTTGAGGGCTCCGGGCGCACATAAGAGTCTACCGGCGAGGCTTCCTGTATACCAATGCAGAAGGCTTGTACACGTTCCGGCGCCCCAAGAAAGATACGCTGCACTATATCAGTCCGGGGTTCATCGTAAGCTGGAGAGACATCAAAGCCTAACCTTTCAAAGAAACGGGCTGTAAAAATTGCGCCTTTCAGCGATTCTGCCACAGTATGCGGCGCCAGGTACAGTCCCTGATACAACAGCCGTTGAAAATCGGGCGACGGGCCCACTTCTTTGCCAATACCCGGTGCGGACCACCTTCCTGCAGCCACTTCCACGAGATCCTTACGCCCTGCAATATAACCCCCGCTGGGAGCCAATCCCCCGCCGGGATTTTTGATCAGTGAACCAGCAGTTAAATCAGCGCCTGCCGCAGGTGGTTCAATTTCCTCAACAAATTCTCCGTAACAGTTGTCAACGCAGGTAATTATACCCGGGCGCAATCTCTTAACAAACAAAATCAGCTTTTTCAAGTCTTCAATTCTTAAAGAACGATGGTTTGAATAACCTGAGGAACGCTGTATTAAAAGCATCTTTGTTCGCGGATTAACCGCTTTGGTTATGGAGTCCCAATCAAGTTCTCCGTCCCCGCCAAGTTCTGCCTGACGGTAAACAACGCCAAGATCCTTAAGGCTTCCTTCGGCGCCGCCTTTAACCCCGATAATCTCCTGAAGTGTGTCGTATAAAGGACCCTGAACGGATAAAAGTTCATCGCCAGGGCGCAGGACTCCAAAAAGACAAATCGCTATTGCATGGGTGCCGCTTATAATTTGTCCTCTGACCAGAGCATCTTCCGAACCAAAGATCATGGCGTAAAGCTTTTCTAAAGTATCACGCCCCTGATCGCCGTAACCATAACCTGTTGTACCGCGTAAATGAAAATCACTTACTTTTAAATTTCGAAAAGCTTTCAATACCCGGGAATGATTTATACCCGCTTTTTTGTCGGCTTCACGGTATAATGGTTGAATCTCTTCTTCAACTTCATTGACAAGGTCTGTCAGATCTTTAATTCCCATAAACTGTTTCTCCCGGTTTCACCTACTGGATTTCCCTTAAAAATCATGTGCAGAACCTGGGGTTCAGTTGGAAGCTTTTCCTTTAGCCTCCTTTTCTGAATCTCTACAAAGGCAGATATCTCCGCAACCAGCTTTTTTATTTCCTGTAACCCGACCAAGGAATCCAACTCGGTTAATACATGTTCAACATTGGGAAAATTACAATCCGGGTTTTCAGTCTTTTTTTTGCCGTTGTTCTGCCACAGCCTAATCCTCATCAAAGCAAGTCACCTCTTTGTCTGTCTTACTTTAAATATACGTCAGAAGGTAACTTGCCTGACCTTAAAAGTTTTAGGATTGATTAAAACCTGGCTGAGAGCAGAGATTCCTCACACGAGCAGTTTCTTTTGCCGGGTATTGCTTCAATGGCTGCGTATAACAGGTCTCTAAGCCGGTCGTTGTTTTCATTAAAGACTTTAAAAACCTCTTCATGGCTTACCGGGTTGATGAACTCTTCCCCTTCCAGGCCCACGTCATAATCGGTGATTAAAGATATGTTTACATAACAGATTCCCAGTTCACGGGCCAAGATTGTTTCGGGATATTGGGTCATGTTAATTACTTCCCAGCCCATTTTCGTAAACCAACGGCTTTCCGACCGCGTAGAAAAGCGGGGTCCCTGGACGACGACTACGGTTCCCTGCTCATGCAGAGATAAACCGAGTTCCTTGCCCTTGTCGATGACAAGTTTACGCATTTCCGGGCAATAGGGATCGGCTGCTCCGATATGGGTTGTAATGGGACCATCATAGAAGGTATCCCCCCTGCCCCATGTCCTGTCTACGAACTGGCCGCAGATTACAAAGTCTCCTCTTCTAACGCGGGCTTGAAGGCTCCCCGCCGCGCATGGCCCGAATATCCTGGTTACACCCAATTTAGACATCGCATAGACATTAGCCCTGTAATTGATCATGTGGGGCGGTATGGTATGTTCCTTTCCATGCCGGGGCAAAAAGGCAATCCGTTTACCTTTGAAATCAGCTATGGCTATCTTGTCACTCGGCGGTCCATAAGGGGTCTCGATTTTATATTCCTTTACGTTATCAAGAAAATGGTAAAAACCAGAACCTCCAAAAATACCTATTTCGGCCTCCATGGTTTCACCTCTCAAAAAGTTTTTAAAACTATGATAAATTTTACTCCTTGTATTGCAGCAGTGAAAAGATATCATACTGCTGGAGCTTGTCCCTTCCGTTCAGCAGGGCGAGTTCGATTAAGAAAGCGAATCCGTTGACCCTGCCCCCGCATTTTTCAACAAGATCAGCTGCTGCGGCGGCTGTTCCGCCTGTGGCTAAAAGGTCGTCAATTATAACTACTCCTTCTTCCTTATTGAAGACGTCCATGTGCATTTCCACGGATTCCTGCCCATATTCCAGGAAGTAGCTCGCTTTTACTGTTGCAGCAGGTAATTTTCCTTTTTTGCGGACAGGAAGGAAAGGGACTTTGAGACGATCAGCAATTGCTCCGCCAAAGATAAAACCCCGGGATTCAATAGCTACTATGGCCTCCGCATTTTTTTGAATGCAGTATTCGGCAAGCATATCGTTTACCTGGCTAAAAAGAGGCCCATCCTGCAAAAGGGTTGTTATATCCCGAAAAAGGATCCCCTTTTTTGGAAAATCAGGAATCGCCCTTATTTTATTCTTCATAATATTTTCTTGCTCAGGAGTCATATTCACCACTTACACCTCTCATTATTTTTTTAGGTCCCGGATTGCCAGGAGCCGAGATATTCCACTTGCTCGGCAGTCAGCGACTCGATTTTCACACCGAGGCTTTCCAATTTTAATCGGGCTACCAGGGAATCAATTTCTTCCGGTACCGGATAAACCTTTTTTTTCAGCTTTTTTTGGTTTTTGACAAGCCAGGCTGAAACCAGAGCCTGGTTAGCAAAGCTCATGTCCATAACCTGCGCAGGGTGCCCTTCCGCCGCAGCAAGGTTAATCAGGCGTCCCTCGGCCAGCAAAAAGAGCTTTCTGCCGTCCGCCATTTGATACTGGACGACATTCTCCTTAACGTCTTTTTGCTCTACCGCTTCCTGGGCTAAAGCTTCAATGTTGATTTCTACATTGAAATGGCCTGAATTGGCCAGGATGGCCCCGTCTTTCATAACTTCAAAGTGCTTGCGGTCAATAACATTTTTATTGCCGGTTACAGTGAGAAAAATATCCCCTGCAGTTGACGCGTCTGTCATATCCTTTACCTGAAAACCATCCATCAAAGCTTCGAGGGCTCTTAAAGGATCTACTTCAACGACTGAAACATTTGCCCCCATTCCTCTTGCTTTGGCAGCGACGCCCTTTCCGCACCATCCATAACCTACGACAACAAAATTTGTTCCGGCAATGAGGTAGTTGGTAGAGCGTAAGATCCCGTCAAGTGATGATTGACCGGTCCCGTACCGGTTATCAAAAAGATGTTTGGTAAGTGCGTCATTTACAGCAACAATCGGATATGCTAAAGCGCCGCTTTTTTCCATGGAACGCAGCCTGATCACTCCCGTGGTTGTTTCTTCAGTTCCTGCCAGAATATCCTTAAGGAGTTCTTTTTTCTGGGTATGGATTGTGCTTACCAAATCAGCTCCGTCGTCCATGGTGATTTGAGGCGCCGTATCCAAAACGTTCAGTATATGCTGGTAATATGTACTTGTATCTTCACCGCGTTTGGCGTAGGTGGGAATTTCATAAGCGCTGTTCAGTGCCGCTGCAACATCGTCCTGTGTGCTCAAGGGATTTGAAGCGCACAGGGAAACTGAAGCCCCTCCTTCTTTTAAAGCTATGACCAGATTTGCAGTTTCGGTTGTAACATGCAGGCATGCTCCGATCCTGATTCCCTTTAAAGGTTTTTCCTCTTTCCATTTTTCCGCTATTGCGCTTACGACAGGCATCTTTATACGAGCCCAATTAATCCTGGCGACACCTTTTTGCACAAGCTCTTTTTTAGTCATCAGATAACTCCTTTTATTAAAAAAGTCTTTAAATCACAGAAGTACTTCAGCTGGCAGATATGCTCAACCGAACAGGTGTAAACGTACGCCTGTTCAAGTGTCTCACCGGCGGCAAAAATACCATGTCCCTTTGTTATTGCCGCCTTATGATTAACAAGAGCGTTTGCAGCGTTTCCTTTTTGAATATTTACCTCGACCAGCATTTGTTCATTAATTTCATCTAAAAGGCAGCCGCTTTTGGTGATCAGCAGTGTATCCCCTCTGCGCATACTAATATTTCCAAAATGTGAGTGGTTCAAGCCATAAGCCACTAACTTTTTTCCGTATTTTTCTATCTCCTGCCACATGTAAAATTCCACCATACCCTTAACGCTGACACTCAATAATTACTTTTACAGAATCCCGACCGGAAACGACATGCTGAAAACCGGTTCCCGTATCCGAAAGTCCCAGCCGGTGGGTGATCATATCTTTTAGGTTAATCCTCTTGTACTGAATTAATTTCAGCGCTGTCCGATAGTCTTCAGGCGAACCTGCGTAAGAAGTTGTGAGAGTAATGTCTTTTCTCCAGAAAAGATCGTTTATGGAAAGCGGTATTGTAACATCCGGACCGGTGGGTGCAAAAAATAACACTGTACCTCCCCGTTCTACCAGGCTGAGCGCCTGCATGACAGCTGTGGTTGCGCCTGTGCATACAATAACCAGGTCCGCAAGGCGGTTGTCGTTGTTCCGGCGAAGGCAGAGAGATATATCCTGATCTGCAAAGATACTGCAATCGGCGCCCAACAGGCGTGCTTTTTCGAGCCTGAAACTGTTTGTATCCGTTGCTAGAATAAATCCGGCCCCCATTATACGGGCAAGGTTGATATGCAACAGTCCGGCCGTCCCGCTGCCCAGGACGAGTACGCACTGGCCCTGCCGCAAACGGGCATTCCTTTGGGCGCGCAGTACGCAGGCTAACGGTTCAACAAAAGTCGCCTCTTCAAAAGATACGTCCGGCGGCAGAAGAAAAACGCCCCTGTCGACATTGATTGAAGGTATGCGGGCATATTCGGCAAATCCGCCCGGGTCTATGTTAGTCTGATGAAGAGTGTCGCAGGCGGTTTGGTGGCCGGATAAACAGTAGTGGCAAGTATTGCAGGGGACGTGGTGTGCAATTACAACGCGGTCCCCTTTCCTGAACCGGCTTACCTTGCCGCCTGCTTCGGCGACATCCCCGGCCAGTTCATGGCCTAAAACGAGCGGTACCTTATGCAGCCTGTACCATTCCATAACATCACTGCCGCATATGCCGCATGCCTGAACCCGCACCAGCAGTTCATCCTGGCCAATAGCCGGCACAGGTCTGTCTTCAATGCGGATATCTTTATTGCTGTAATACGTTGCTACACGCAATTGCCTGGCTCTCCTGTTCTTCTCAGCCTTTTTTTATTTGTTCTTCTTTCCCGGCGCTGAAGATTTCAAAAGCTTCTTTTGCCGTGGCATTATTGTGGATAATAGCCCGGATAGCCTTAATCATTGGGACCGGAAAATCTGATTGCCATATATTTCTGCCCATGTCAACTCCCCTGGCCCCGCAGGAAATAGCGCTATGCGTCAACTCAAGCACGTCGAGTTCGGTTTCCAGTTTGGGCCCGCCCGCAATGACAACCGGAACGGGGCATCCCTGGACGACTTTTTCAAAGTTGTCACAGTAATATGTTTTTACCATGTGGGCGCCAAGTTCGGCGGCAATCCGGCAGCATAAAGACAAATAGCGAGAATCTCTTTTTTCCAATCCCTTGCCTACTGCGGTTACAGCAAGCACAGGTATCCCGTATTCTTCCCCCTCGTTTACCAGGGCGGAAAGGTTTAAAAGAGAATCATGTTCATAGTCGGTGCCTACGAAAATTGACAGTCCAACGCCGCACACATTCAACCGGACGGCGTCGCGAAGAGAAGTTGTTATCCCCTCATTGGCCAGGTCTTTGCCAACAACACTTGTTCCTCCTGAAACCCTTAAAACTATCGGTGTACTGGTTTCATCGCTGACGGAAGACCTCAGGACACCTCTGGTAATAAACAGGGCATCGCAATAAGGAAGAAGCGGCTCTATAGTTTGGCCCGGGTTTTCCAACTTATTTGTTGGCCCTAAAAAATAACCGTGGTCCACTGCCAGCATTACCGCACGACCAGATTCAGGTTTGAAGATCTGAGAAAGCCGGTTTTTCATTCCCCAGTCCATCTTACTAACCCCTCCTAAATTTTTATAATTCTACCCTGAAAATTAACTTGTATTAGGGAGGTCAACTGTCTACGTGCTCATGTTCGCCTCTTATACTTGTACGAACTCGCTCACCCTCGGGCTCGTTCAAAACTCGGCGGCTTATGCGCCTCAAACAATTCCCTCGCTTAACCTCGGGTTCACTTGTTCTTTGAATGAAGGCTTAAAAATCGCACTTAAGGCATTGACCTCCCTTTATTGATGAATTTCCATTATCCTGATAGCGCTGTATTAGTGGCATGGATGTCTAACTGTGGAATCACTCTATCCCACAATCGAAGCCAGATTTTTATCGTATGGCGGTGTGACCACCCCGCGCTCCGTTATAATGGCGGTGATTAGGATGTTTGGTGTTACATCGAAGGCGGGGTTCCATACTTTTACTCCTTCGGGCGCAATCATATGGCCTGAAAAATATGTTACTTCAAGATGACTTCTTTCTTCTATCGGGATATCTTTCCCTTGCTTTATTCTTAAATCTATAGTTGAAACAGGCGCGGCGACATAAAAAGGTATTTTATGTTCTCTGGCCAGCAGGGCAACTCCGTACGTGCCTATCTTATTGGCCGTATCACCGTTTGACGCTATCCTGTCAGCGCCTACGATAACCAAATCAACCATCTGTTGAGCCATCAGACTTGCCGCCATATTATCAGTAATCAGTGTAACAGGTATTTTTTCCTGGATCATTTCCCAGGCGGTAAGCCTGGCGCCCTGTAAAAGAGGTCTTGTTTCATCTGCAAAAACACTTATTTCTTTTCCTGCTTCTTTTGCGGCCCTGATTACACCCAGCGCAGTTCCGTAACCTGCTGTAGCAAGCGCGCCTGCATTACAGTGGGTTAAAATCCTTGCCCTGTCTGGAATCAGCTTTTCTCCATAGTTTCCGATGGCTTTATTGGCGCTTATATCCTCTGATAAAATTGCGTGAGCTTCCTGAAGAAGCATATTTTTCAGTTGCGCAGGGGCAAGTGAGGCCGCATTCGCCTCATTCATTTTTTGCAGCATACGTTCCAAAGCCCAGCGCAGGTTTACTGCAGTTGGGCGGGTAAGCCACAATTCCCGGGCTATATTTTTCGCTTCCGCTATCAAATCTTCGCCAGTGTTAAATTGTTGCTCTGATAAGCCCAGGACAAGGCCATAAGCCGCGGCTACACCGATGGCCGGCGCTCCCCTGACGCTTAAATTACTGATCGCTTTGGCAACCGTCTGGTAGTCTTTACATTCTATGTACTCCACTTTTTGCGGAAGCATGGTCTGATCAAGCAGCAGTAATGAATCTTTTTCCCAGCGCATTGTATCCATTAAGTTGGTTCTCCCCTCGTTAGGGATTCCTGACACGAACATGCCCGTGAAAGATCCAGAACTTCAATCGTTTTTTGCAAAAGAGCATTTACTTTTACGGCGTTCCGGGTCATAGTGTCAACAACTTCATTATGTGAAAGCGCACGCATTGATAAAATACCGGCCGCAAAATTTGTGATCAGAGCAATTGCAGCATAACAGATTCCTGCTTCTCTGGCCAGGACCGCTTCAGGGATGCCTGTCATACCGATAACGTCTCCGCCTAAAGACCTGTACATGCGTGTTTCAGCAGGTGTTTCATACCTTGGACCTTCAGTACATACATATGTTCCGCCATAATGGCAGGCCAGTCCGAGCTGCTTGGTGGTTACAGCAAGCAATCTGCGCAAGTGTGTGCAATACGGAGCTGTCATGTCCAGGTGGAGCACTTCTTTTTCCTGAAAGGTTTGCGGCCGTGACCTGGTAAAATCTAAAAACTGGTTTACGAGAACAATTTCTCCGGGTTTTAAATCTGTGCTTAAAGAACCGACAGCGGCTATGGCCAAGATAGCTTTTACGCCCAAAATCTTTAAGCTCCATATATTTGCCCTGTAATTGACAAGGTGAGGAGGCACTGTATGCCCTTCGCCATGGCGCGCAATAAAAACAACCTCCTTGTCATGCAGACGGCCTTTATTAAGAAGTACCTGCCCGTAGGGAGTATCCAGTACCGCCTTTTGGGGGTTTTCAAGCATTCCGGCATTATAAATTCCAGTGCCGCCGATAATACCAACAAGTTCTGCCATATCCGACCACTCCGAATCAATGCCCTAGGCAAACAAGGCATCAACAAACTCTTCAGCATTAAAGGGCTGTAAGTCATCAATCTTTTCCCCGACGCCGACAAATTTTACCGGCGTGCCCAGAGCGCCTTTTATTCCGATTATTATGCCTCCCTTTGCAGTGCTGTCCAATTTCGTCAGCACTATACCCGTCACTCCCATAATGGCGCCGAACGCTCTGGCTTGAGTCAAAGCGTTCTGGCCATTTGTGGCGTCCAGGACCAGCAGCACCTCCTGGGGCGCTCCCTGCGCTTCCCGGGATAGAACGCGCGCAATTTTTTTGAGTTCTTCCATCAGGTTGCTTTTTATATGCAGCCTTCCTGCCGTATCTACGATAAGGATGTCAGCCTTGCGTGCCTTGGCGGCCTGCAGGGCGTCGAAGGCAACTGCGGCAGGATCTGATCCTTCCTGGTGTTTGATAACCTCGGCGCCGACCCTGCTGCTTAGAATCTCCAGCTGATCTATGGCCGCTGCCCTGAAAGTGTCTGATGCTGCGATAATAACTTTCCTGCCATCCTGTACGAACCGGTGGGCCAGTTTGCCGATTGTAGTCGTCTTGCCGGCGCCGTTTACGCCTATGACCAGAATTACGGCAGGCGGTTCTCCCAGGTTCAGGGCGTTTGTTCCTTTTTCAAGTGTGTCCCTGATTATTTCTTTAAGCAGAGGTTTTAAACCGGCAGGTTCTTTTATTTTCCGTTCCTTTACTGTTTGGCGAAGCTTATCTACGAGTTCGGCGGAAACTTCAGCGCCGACATCAGACTGGATTAGGATGTCTTCAAGTTCGTCGTAGATAGTTTCATCAATGGCCTTTTTTCCGGTTACTAATTCTTCTACTCTGCCGACCAGGTTCTGTCTTGTTTTAGACAAGCCTTGTTTTAGTTTCTCAAAAAAAGACATTTTCCTCCCTATGATGTTTCGCTCCTGATTTTATCCAATGCCTGGCGGGCAGCCTGCTGTTCCGCTTCTTTCTTGGAGTGCCCTGTCCCCCGTCCAATTTCCTGCCCGTGGCTGTATACTCCGGAAGTGAATAACTTGTTATGATCAGGCCCTTCTTCATTAATTATTGCATAATTAACAGAATCTGGACCTTTTTGCTGAAGAAATTCCTGAAGTTCGGTCTTGTAATCCTTTCCGGCGCGTCCTTCCATAAGATCGTTAATTACTGTTTTCAGACTGTTAATTGCTGTCAGTGCGGCCTGATCCAATCCCTGGTCCAAAAAAACCGCCCCAAGTAATGCCTCAAAAGCATCTGCAAGAATAGACGGCCGGTTTCTGCCCCCGGAGTTTTCTTCACCTCTTCCGATAAGCAAACACTTGCCAAGCTTAAGTTCTTTGGCTGCCCTGGCCAGGGAAGGTTCACAGACAAGAGTTGACCTAATCTTGGTCAACTCTCCTTCGGCGCTGCCGGGGTATTTTTTAAAAAGATAATTGCTGATTGAAAGTTCTAATACGGCATCGCCTAGAAACTCAAGACGCTGGTTGTCTTCCGGATCCTGTGTCTTGCTTTCATATGCATGTGAACTGTGAGTCAGGGCTGTTTGTAAAAGCTTTTCATTGTTCCAGGCAAATCCCAGCATTTTCTTCAAGCCGGCAATATTCTGCCTGAGGTTAGATTCGTACATCCTCTTATTCTTTAAACTCCCTGAACAGTAAAGATACATTATGGCCGCCAAATCCGAGTGAATTGTTCAGAGCGACCTTCACAGGCATTGGACGGGCCTTATGCGGAACATAATCAAGATCGCATTCCGGATCGGGATGATCATAATTTATAGTTGGAGGAACCACTTTCCTGCATATAGTCAATACACATGTGACTGCTTCAACTCCTCCCGCTGCCCCGAGAAGATGCCCGGTCATGGACTTGGTGGAGCTTACGGCAAGTTTATTTGTTGAATCGTTAAAGAGATGTTTAATGGCTATAGTTTCAACCTTATCGCCAAGAGGTGTGGATGTGCCGTGAGCATTTATATAATCCACATCGCTGGTTGAAACACCGGCATCCAACATCGCCAGTTCCATGGCTTTTGCGGCTCCTTTGCCATCTGGTTCCGGGGCTGTAATGTGATATGCGTCGCAAGTACACCCATAACCGGCAATTTCGGCATAAATATTAGCGCCGCGTGCAAGGGCGTGTTCCAGCTTTTCTAGAACCAGCATGGCGGCTCCCTCGCCAATTACAAAGCCGTCGCGGTTTGAATCGAAGGGCCTGCTGGCTTTCTTGGGTTCCTCATTATAAGTAGACATTGCCTTCATAGAGCAGAAACCTGCTATAGCTAAAGGTGTTATAGGGGCTTCAGCGCCGCCGGCAATCATTACATCGGCATCACCTTGTTTAATAAGGCTGTAAGCGTCTCCGAGAGCGTTGTTGCTGGATGCGCAGGCGCTGACTGTAGCCATATTATACCCTCTTAAGCCGTATGCAATGGCTATTTGACCAGCGCCCATATTGGGAATCAGCATAGTTATGAAAAACGGGCTTATCCTGTCAGGGCCGCGGTTTGTTAAAATTTTATGCTGCTCTTCGAGCGTTCCTATCCCGCCGATACCCGAGCCAAGAATTACTCCAATGCGATCCCTGTTCAAGTTTTCCAGCTTTAAATCTGCGTCTTTAATTGCCTGACCAGCAGCCGCCATGGCAAAATGAGTGAAACGGTCCATTCGCCTGGCCTCTTTCTTGTCAAGATAGTCTGTCGGATTGAAGTTCTTTATTTCTGCAGCAATCCGCGTGGTATAATTTTCAGTATCGAAAAAGGTAATATAATCTACACCGGAAATTCCCGATGTTAAATTTGCCCAAAAACTTTCCACGTCTAATCCTAAAGGAGAGATAACTCCCATGCCGGTAATTACCACACGGTTTTGCAAAACTATAAACCTCCCTGCAATAAAAAATTAAGCCTGTTTTTTAAAGTCTGCATCAAGGCACAACCTACCTGTGATCCTGAATATATTTGACCGCCTGTCCGACTGTCCTGATTTTCTCTGCGTTTTCATCCGGGATAACTATATCAAATTCTTCTTCAAAAGCCATGACAAGTTCGACTATATCCAAAGAATCCGCCCCAAGGTCTTCGATGAAAGAAGAATCTATATTTACCTCTTCTTCCTCGACGCCAAGCTGTTCTACTATTATCGCCTTTACTTTCTCTGCGATAGATTCTGAACTGGACATTTTTTCACCCCCCCTTCATTTTTTAATTGACGTTGTTTACACTGCCAGACCGCCGTCCACTATGATGGTCTGGCCAGTTATATAGCTTGCCGCATCACTGGCCAGAAAAACTGCTACCGAACCTATTTCCTCCGGCCTTCCCAGGCGCCCCAGGGCAATGCGGGAAAGCATCTTCTCCCTGAAAGTTTCCGGAAGTCCTTGCGTCATGTCAGTTTCAATATATCCAGGAGCAATTGCGTTTACAGTAATCTTTCTCGAACCAAGTTCCTGCGCAACTGATTTCGTAAATGCAATCAGTCCGCCTTTGCTGGCTGCATAGTTTGCCTGCCCGACGTTTCCCGTATAAGCAATAATGGAACTAATGTTAATTATCCGTCCCCATTTTGCCTTGAGCATTGGGCGTGTCACGGCTCTTACGCAGTTAAAGGCGCCTTTGAGATTGATCGAAAGAACACTGTCCCAGTCTTCGTCACGAAGCACTGCAACCAGGTTGTCACGGGTAATGCCGGCGTTGTTTACCAGGATGTCTACCCGCCCTAATTGTTTTACGGCGAGCTGGATCATTGATGATGCCTGCTCCGGATCAGCTATATTTGCCCGGTGGGCAATTGACTGACGGCCCAGCTTTTCAATGTCGCTGCATACTTTTTCTGCAGCTTCAGCATCATTAGTATAATTTACCAGTACATCCGCGCCCGCTTCAGCCAGCGACATTGCGATTGCGCGTCCTATGCCCCTGGAGGCCCCTGTGACAACAGCCTTTTTGCCGTTAAGGACCATCTTAGCTAACCTCCCCGGGCTGCATAAGTATTTTTTCAATTGAGTCCGGGTTCTCGGTATTTGCTATAGACACTTTTCTGCTTATTTTTTTCAGAAGGCCGGTTAAAACATTTCCGGGGCCTGCTTCTATAAAAGCATCGAAATCATTTACCAGCCGGACCATGCTTTCTTCCCAGCGAACAGGGCTGTATACCTGTTCAACAAGAAACCTTTTGACTTCGGCGCCTTTTGTGACGTAATCCGCGGTAACGTTAGCTACAACCGGTATCTGAGGGTCCTTAATTTCTACGGCGGCCAGCTCGGCGGCCATTTTGTCCCCTGCCGGACGCAAAAGAGTGGAATGAAACGGTGCGCTTACGGCCAGCGGGATACATTTTTTTGCGCCTGCTTCTTTAGCCAGGATCTTAGCCCTTTCCAAAGCCTGGTTTTCACCGGCGATAACCACCTGCCCGGGGCAGTTAAAATTAGCCACATCAACAATCTTACCCTCAGATCTTACCTCGCTGCAAACCCGTGTAATCTCAGGCGCATCAAGGCCCAGAACAGCTACCATGCCGCCCGTGCCCAGCGGTACCGTTTCCTGCATGTACTGACCCCTTTTGCGTACAAGCTTCAAGCCGTCCGCAAAGGAAATTGATCCAGCGGTTACAAGGGCGCTGTATTCTCCAAGACTGTGGCCCGCAGTTGCAGACGGTTCAATACCCCTTTCCAGCAGTATCCTGGCACAGGCGATACTAACTGTATAGATTGCCGGCTGTGCGTTAATGGTTTTTTGAAGTTCCTCTTCAGGCCCTTCAAAACACAGGCCGCTTAAGGAAAAACCTAAAATTTCATCCGCTGTCTCAAAAATTTCCCTCACCGCGGGATACTGATCATATATTTTTTTGCCCATACCGGCGTATTGAGCGCCCTGCCCGGGAAAGAGAAAAACTGCTTTCATTTATTCAATTCACCACCTTACAGAGCCAGATTTTGAAATATTTTAGCGGCGCCCTGGACTACATCCAGAATTATTTCACGAGCGGTTTGGATTTCTTTAACCATTGCCGACACCTGACCGGCCATAACTGATCCGTAATCTGTGTCCCCTTCCACCATTGCGGCCTGAAGGCGTCCCACACCCAGCTTTTCCAATTCTTCCGCAGGTGCGCGGCGGCTTTCCAGATCCTCGTATTTCCTGGTCAGTTTATTTTGGAGCACACGCACAGGATGACCTATGCTATGGCCTGTAACGATAGTGTCCCTGTCCTTTGCCTTGATGATCATCTGCTTGACATTGGGATGAATGGTGCATTCCTCTGCGCACATGAAACGGGTGCCCATCTGGACCCCGACGGCTCCCAGGCATAATGCCGCGGCCAAACCGCGCCCGTCAAAAATTCCGCCGGCAGCAATTACGGGTACTTGAACTGCCTCCACTACCTGGGGGACAAGAGCCATCGTCCCAAGGTCGCCCACGTGTCCTCCGCTTTCCATCCCTTCGGCAATAACGGCATTAACACCATTGCGGACCAGGCGCTTGGCAAGGGCTACGGACGATACTACAGGAATTACTTTGACGCCCGCGCCTTGTAAATCTGGAAGATACTTGCCGGGGTTGCCTGCTCCGGTAGTAATTACATGTACCTTTTCCTCGATAATTACCTTGAGGACATCTTCGACATACGGGGAAAGCAGCAGAACATTAACACCGAACGGTTTATTTGTCAGCTCTTTAGCCAATCTGACCTGTTCCCGCACCCAACTTGCTTCGGTAGTACCTGAACCGATTATTCCAAGGCCACCGGCCTCACTCACAGCAGCAGCCAGATGTGCTGTAGATACCCACGCCATTCCTCCCTGGATAACCGGGTATTCAATTTCTAAAAGATCGCACAAACTTGTATGAATTGGACACGCCTCCTTAGAAACTAGTTATAGTTCCGGTAGTCATACCATTTCATTACCAGGGCGCCCCAGGTAAGTCCGGCCCCAAAACTGGCCATAACTATATGTTGACCGTCGTTTATCTTACCTTCCTGTAAAGATTCGTATAGCGCCAGCGGGAGTGTTGCCGAGGAAGTATTTCCGTAACGATCAACATTTACTGCTACCTTATCAAGAGGTATGTTTAGACGTTTGGCGGCTGTTTCAATTATGCGCAGGTTTGCCTGGTGAGGAATAAAAAAATCCAAATCACCGCGGGTCAATCCTGCCTCGTCCAAAACATTCAGGCAGCATTCTTCAATGTTCCTGACGGCAAATTTAAAGACCTCCCCGCCGTTCATATGCAAAAAGTGAAGTTTTTTCTCTATTGTCTCTTTTGATGCCGGAAACTGGGTCATCCCACCGGGCAGGGTTAACAGATGGGCTCCTGAACCGTCTGATCTTATGCTGCTGGAGAGGATACCATACCCTTCCGGGACCGGACCCATAATTACAGCGCCGGCTGCATCACCAAAGAGGATGCATGTATTGCGGTCCTCCCAGTTAACTACTCTTGACATGCACTCGGCTCCGATTAAAAGTATCCTGTTGCAGCAGCCGCTGACAATAAACTGGCTTGCAATTACCATCCCGTAAAGAAAAGATGTGCATCCGGCCTGCAGGTCAAATGCTCCCACTTTACGAGCCCCGATTTTATCCTGTACCAGACAGGCGGTAGCGGGAAACAACATGTCCGGCGTGTTGGTGGCAACGATGATTAGATCTATCTCGTCCACTTTTATTCCGGCATCGGCTATTGCTTTCTTTGCTGCTTCAGTCGCCATATCAGAAGTTAACTGATCGGGTTCGGCGATGCGCCTTTCCCTGATACCCGTCCTTGTTACTATCCATTCGTCCCCGGTGTCCACCATTTTTTCCAGGTCCTGGTTAGTTAATCTACGCTCTGGTGTATAAATGCCAACTCCCAGGATACCTGCTTGTCGATCATTGTGCATTAATATTCCTACCTTTGTATTGAATTCTATGAATGCTGTTTTGTATGGCTGATGTCAAATTCTTTTGTACTGATTCACGTGCAAAGCGAATGGCGTTCTTTACAGCCCTGGAAGTGGAACTTCCATGACAAACAATGATCAGACCGTTTAACCCCAGTAATGGGGCTCCGCCATACTCCGCATAATCCAGCCTTCTTTGAAAATTGCGCATAGCTGACATTGACATGGTAAATCCCGCCCTGCCAATCCAGTCTTTGTTTGCTTCTTCTTTCATCATTTGCATAAAAACAGCGCCGAGTCCTTCAAGAGCTTTTAAAACTACATTTCCGATAAAACCGTCACAGACGACTATGTCAACTGTACCCTGACAGATGTCTCTTCCTTCAACGTTGCCGATAAAATTAAGATCAGCCTCTTGGAGCATCGGGAAAGCGGCTAAAGTAAGCTCGTTGCCTTTTGTAACTTCTTCTCCGATATTTAACAGCCCCACGCGGGGGTTTTTTATCCCCATTACTTCCTGAGCATAGAGGCGCCCCATAATTGCAAACTGGAGAATGTGTACAGGTTTGCAGTCGACATTGGCGCCAACGTCCAGGATCATAGTGCATCCGCCCTTACTGGGCACCACTGCGGCGAGAGCAGGCCGGTCAATGTCTTCGATTAGGCGGAGCATTAAAACACCTGCGGCCATTAAAGCTCCGGTATTCCCCGCCGAGACAGCGGCCGAGGCCGTGCCTTCCTTGAGCAGCTTAATGACCTGGACAATTGAAGAACCCTTTTTCCTTCGTACGGCGACTGCGGGAGACTCGGACATAGAAATAACTTCAGGCGCATGATGGATAGTCACAAGCTTGCTTGTGTACCCTTCAAGTTCTTTTTGCAGCATTTCCTGGTCTCCTACCAGAACTATTTCCTGGTTGTACTCCTGGGCGGCCTGTACTGCGCCTTTGACGATTTCTCCGGGTGCATTATCGCCACCCATTGCGTCGACGGCAATTTTCAAACTTGGCCTACCTCCTAGGCTATCGCAAAAATAAGAAATTTTCCTTGAAAAATTGTTTCGTCCTGCACTTTTGAAGTGACTCTGACAATAAATTTATTATCTTTTTTACGGCTTATGAAAGCCCTGGCGATCACCTTCTCTCCGCAATAAACCGGGCGTTTGAAACTTATTTTTGCTGTGCCGGTTAAAGCAACCTTGGTGTTGACAAGGGAAACGGCGAGGCAGTTTGCCTGGGCGAAAATATAATGTCCCCTGGCTACTTTTGTGCTGTTAAGAGTCATCTCTTCAGAGACTTCCAGAATTGAAACACCTTGCCTGCCGGGTTCCAGATCGACGAGATCGCCAATCCATTCTTCTTTTTGCAAAGCAGACACCTGTCCATAGCTTCCCCTGGCAACCTCTCTTAATCTCTTGCGGAGTTCGGGGATGCTCAAACCCCAGCGGTCAAGCCTGACTGTCTGGATACTTACACCGAGCATGTGAGCAAGCTCGCTGTCCGTAAGGAATGGATTCCCTTCAATATATTTGCAGAGAAGTTCCTGGCGTTTGCTTTTCCCCGGACTTTTCATGGTAAATAATGCCACCTATGTTAAAATTACTTTAATACCAGATACTAATTTAGAGTATAACCTTTATCCTAAAAAAAAGCAACTGAACCAAAAAAATTTTAAACAAAAAACGCCTGGCAAATTTCCAGGCGGTGCTAATCAGATTATTCGTCTCGAAGGGGGGTTTAAACCCGGACAGAAAATTAAATCTTGATTACTTCCCGGGCTTTATAATAGCCACAGGATGGACAAACTCTATGCGATAGAGTAAGCTTATGACAATGCGGGCAACTGATTAGATTGGGAGACTGTATCTTCCAGTTAGCCTTCCGCTGACGTCCGCGTTGTTTTGAAGATCTTCTTTTAGGGACACCCAATTTCTATACACCCCCTCCTGTTTTTCTTTATGGTACTTAAAACCCTAATCTGAAATCTTTTCACCATTCTTGATAAATTTGCGAAGCATGGCCAGCCTCGGGTCCATTTTTTCCTGACTGCAGCCGCATTTCCCGGTGTTAAGGTTTATTCCGCAAGACGGGCATAACCCATGGCAATTCTGGTCGCAAAGAACCTTCATTGGCAGTGCCATGATGAGTGATTTTACTACTTCGGGCTCTATATTGATAACCTCGTTCTTAAAAGAAATCCACTCATCCTGCAGTAAATTATCCTGGGTTGCGCCGGCAGGGGAATATGTCTCTTTAAAAGGCGCTTCAACAAAAAAATCAACCGGGCTCAGGCAGCGGTCACAGGGACGCTGGATAACAGCTTTAACGGTTCCTTCCGCCTCTATTTTTTTATCGGAGCTTGTAAGCTCAATTTCTATAAAAACCGGCCCAAGTAAAGGAAGACCTTCTTCGTTGATGTTGGACAAGGCTGCTTCTTCCCGGAAGAGGAGGGTTTCCCCCTGGCTGTCTTTCATTTTCTCTACGTTTACCTGGATCATTTTATTGCACTCCGTTGTTTTGGCGAAACCAATTATATAGAAGTATAACCCCTTCTGTCAAGGCAATTATAATAGGGGTGTCGTTAATCAGCGATAATGTCATGGTATAAGTCATCAGGGAAATGTCATTTTCCTCAAAGAGAAATAATAGGGGCGCCTTTTTAAGCGCCCCTAAATGCCGCTAGTATCCTCTTGCCATGCTGCGTTCAGCTCGCTCGATAGCCAGGCGGACTAAGTTTCCACAGTCCTTTGAGGAAACATTGCCGAAATAGCCGCCATCCTTTTGTACAACATCGGCCACACCAAGCTCTTCAGCCAACTCGTACTTCAGCCTGTCGGACATTACGCCTCTTCGCCTTTTACCCATGAGCACGCCTCCTTTTGTTTTAAGGACATCGCGGCAAGGGTAAGAAATTTAATAAAAATCTTTTCTTTTCATTATTAATATCGCCAGATTGAAGATAAATAATGAAAGGTAATATTTTCGATAAAAGGGCAATAAAACTTTTTGGATTCAGAAGGGCCAATTGGACAGTGTTTTCAATCCTTGACAATTATCCTCAGATAGACTAAAATTTTTTATATAACGGGGCGTAGCTCAGTTTGGCTAGAGCGCTACCTTGGGGTGGTAGAGGTCGCACGTTCAAGTCGTGTCGCTCCGACCAACGGAAAACTGTTAAAAAACCCGCAAACCTATATGTGACAGGTTTTGCGGGTTTTTTATTGAAATCAGGCTTTATAAGCCTACATGCTGTTAATCATTATAGCAATAATTAGCATATATGCATAATGCCGCATATACTTTAAAATAAATTCGCTTAAGGTTTTCGATAGTTAACCATTCAGTTTTTCCTGGGAAATAAAAACCCGCCTGCTGTTAAACAGATGGGTTTGAGCTTATAAAACAATACTATGCTTTTTTATAGTGGTATTTGATACTGTCACAATTACAGGTATGCACTTAGCAGGTTATTCAGTTTTCTGATCTGCCGGCACAGCATGGCTTACATCAGGAGCTTTAAATAGCTTGCCGAAATCAAATAAATACATTTCGCCTTCCATATACATATCTATTGTCATTTCATGGGGAACTTCTTCGCCAGGGGTTTGTTCTGCTTGATCGCTTTCGGTATCAATTCCTAGTTCGGCAATATCAGCAGAAGTGATGCTCATATTTATATGAGCATCAAAGTCAACGAAATCGCTGATCAGTGTCTTTCTATTAATGTAAGCTGTTAAATAATAATCTATGTCCATTTTGTTCATCATCATTTTTAAAAAGCTGCTCAACTCTTCAGGATCTACTTCGTCTTCTGCAGAAGCCAGGTCTTCTAAAAGAGGATCAAGTATCTCTTGATAATCCTGGAGGAGCTTGTTCATATCCAGAGCTGTGTTAACAACAAAGTATTCCTGACCGTCAATGGTCAGGTCATTTCCGAAGTTCGGCAGCAGGCCTATTTCTTTCATCTGGGAGGCGGCCTTTATCGGGTTGAACTGGATATCCTGCTGCTGCTGCTGGATAAATTCCTTCATAAAGGGTATTTCTATAACAGTCCATTCTTCTCCCGGAGCTTTCATATAAATTTTATCTTCTGTCATGTATGCTTCCGTAATTATCGCGTCCTCATTATCAGAATCATCGGCTGTCGCAATACTCGTCTTTGCATAATATTGAAATGGTTTTATTTTAACCCGGCCTTCTGTTTCAGTTGCCATTTCGGGAAAATAATCTGCGCTTTCACCCTCAAATGACATATCCATGCCCATATACATATCCCCTGTTAGCGAATAAGTGTTGATATTGCTTTCCATCTGGTTCGATTTGATCAATAAATCCGCAGGCGTCATACCTTCCCTTGTTTCATTTCTCTTCAGAGTGACAAGCTGTTCTGCTTCTATCCATTTAACTTCGAACCCGAACGCGCTGCACACAAAACGCAGCGGCAATAAGAGATCATCTACAGTATCAATCGGCGCTGCAGGCAGCAGAACAGGCTTACTATTGAAGACAGCTTCTTTTTTCCCTGCCGTAACAATCAGGGTGTCGTTGTTTTCCACCAGTTTTAATTCCTCGTCAGAAAGCCACTCATAATCAACACCGGCTAATTTAACATAGTTATATGCCGGCACAAAGACGGTTCCGTTTTCAAATATAAGGCCGGCAAACGGTACAGGATCGCCATTCAGCTTTAATCCTACTTTGTCCCCTGCCATTGCTGCTGAAGTCATTATAAGCAACAGCAGTACGGCAATCGCTATAATTATTACCGGGTTTTTTTTCAAGCGCAAGCACCTCCATAATTTGTTATACTTTGATTATTTCGCCACTTTATGCCAAATACCTCTTTTAATAAATATTTAGTCAATTATGTTAAGAATGTTAAAAAAGGATTTGTAATAAGAGACATAGAAAAGTAAAGATAACTAGATAAGGGAGGTTAAATTACCTGTGCCGGATAGATTTTATGAAGCGGGAGAAAGCTACAAATATCCTTTGATTGTTAAAAAACTTCTTGTTAATCCCCTCCTTTATTCGCCTGAACAAGAAATCATCTACCGGGATAAAATTCGATATTCATACCGGATCTTAAACGAAAGGATCAACAGATTGGCTGACGGACTGGGGAAAATGGGAGTCTGTCCGGGTGATACAGTCTGTATTTTTGACTATGACAGCCATCGCTACCTGGAATGTTTCTTTGCCGTACCTATGATGGGGGCGGTACTGCATACTATGAACTGGCGTTTATCCCCTGATCAGATTCTATACACGATGAACCACGCCGGGGATGATGTTGTCATAATCCACGCTGACTTCCTTCCTTTGCTTGAGTCTGTCCGGAATGAACTCACTGCGGTTAAAAAAATCATTCTGATCCGGGACGGGGAAAATGTTCCGGAATGTAATGTTAAGGTGGATATTGAATATGAGAATATGCTCCGGCAGGCTTTCCCTGTCTATGACTTTCCGGATTTGGACGAGAATACGAAAGCAACCACGTTTTATACGACCGGAACAACAGGGCTCCCCAAGGGTGTTTACTTTTCTCACCGGCAGGTTATTTTGCATACCTTCTCCCTTGCTGTAACATTGGGCTGCTTTGTATCTTCCATATTTCGCTCCACGGACGTGTACATGCCGCTCACACCAATGTTTCACGCCCATGCCTGGGGCATTCCCTACCTGGCTACCCTGCTTGGTGTAAAGCAGGTCTATCCGGGAAAGTACGAACCGGGATATATTTTAAACCTGGTTAGAAATGAAAAAGTGACCTTTTCGCACTGTGTGCCGACAGTAATGCATATGTTGATTAACAATCAGGAGGCGAAAGACAAGGATTTATCAAAGTGGAAGGTCGTCATTGGCGGCGCCGCGCTGCCCAAGGGCCTTGCAAAAGCAATCGCTTCCCTTGGAATAAAAATTTTTGCCAGTTTCGGGATGTCGGAAGCTTTTCCGGTTGTTACTATATCAAACCTTAAAGAACACATGCAGCAATGGGATGAAGATGAACAGCTGGATGTCTTAATCAAAACGGGCCTCCCGCTCCCCCTGTATGAATTGGAAATTGCAGATGCATCAGGAAATATTCTGCCTAAAGACGGGGTAACGTCAGGAGAGTTGATTATGAGGGCGCCCTGGCTTACGGAAAGCTATTTTAAAGAGCCTGATAGAACAAAAGAACTTTGGCAAGACGGCTGGATGCATGGCGGCGATGTGGCTGCGATAGATCAGGAGGGCTATGTACAGATTACTGACAGGCTTAAAGATGTTATCAAGTCTGGCGGTGAATGGGTTTCCTCTCTTGAACTGGAGAATTACGCCAGTCAGCATGAATCTGTTTCGGAAGCTGCAGCAATCGGGATTACTGATGAAAAATGGGGAGAGCGACCCCTGGTCCTGGTGGTTTTGAAACCGGAGTACAAAGGAAAAGTAAAAGAAGAGGATTTGAAGTCCCATTTAAAAGGGTTCGTGGATAGCGGCATGCTTCCAAGGTACGGCCTGCCCGATCGTGTTAAATTTATCGAAGTGATCCCTAAAACAAGCGTAGGCAAAATAAACAAGGTTGCTTTAAGAGAGCTGTACGTGAAATAGTCGTAGGCTTCACTGGTCAAATAAAGGAAAACGAAATTATTCAAAGAATGAGACCCCATTTTCCGGGGTTTTAAAAATGCCTAAGCGGCTACCTTGGTAAATACCGGACGACACTTGCGTAGCGTTCGATTAAAAATACGCACAGAACCTTAATTAATCTTGCGGTACAAAAAACTTTAGAATTGGAGGCAAGGGGAGCGCCAATCGGCGAACTCGCCGGCTGGATCAGCGGCTTCAGCTACCGCAAGGGGGTTATGGAGGGAGAATTAAACGCCGTGAATCGTATGGCCAAAATGTCAGAGGAAGTAATTAAAGCTATCGATCAGTACAAACCTGCACTGGTAGCTACAGCAGATATAAATGGCATGCCAAATGTTTCCATAAAGGGTTCCCTGCGTGTCTTAGATGATGAGCATGTAGTGTTTGCCATCCTGAAATCTCCTAAAACCCTTAAAAACGTAAAGGAAAATCCGCTTGTATCAGCAATTGCTTTTGATACATCTTCCAGAAAAGGTTGGCGTCTTTGGGGCAAGGCTGATATAATAACTTACAGGGGTTATACAATTAATTGTGTAATTGCATTAAATGTTATGGAAGCGCTGACCTTCTAGAAAATTATAAGCAGTTTGATTTCAGGCCCAATTAAATAACCGCAAAATATTTTTTATTACGGAAAAAAATGAGTTGATTACGTTAAAAGAAATTGTTATTACAAGTGCTTGCAGGACTCCAATAGGCAAGTTTGGGGGTGCGCTGAAAAAGTTTACGGCGATGGAACTCGGAGCACTGGTTATTAAAGAGGCGCTGGCCAGGGCATGCGTGGAACCTGAAAAAGTCGACTATGTTTTTATGGGGCAGGTGCTGACAGAAGGGTGCGGCCAGGTGCCAAGCCGGCAGGCATCAATTAATGCAGGCATACCTTCATTAACGCCGTCAATAACTATAAACAAGGTATGTTCTTCAGGTATAAAAGCAATTGACCTGGCAGTTCAAATGATCCAGACAGGCAGGGCTGATATATGCGTCGCCGGAGGAATGGAAAGCATGTCCAATGTGCCTTACGGCCTTCCCGACATGCGTTGGGGCATGAAAATGGCCGTTCCCAGCAAGGATGTTGTTGACCTGATGGTTGTAGATGGCTTGTGGTGTTCTTTTTACAACCGGCATATGGCTGTCCATGGTTCAGAAGTTGCCCGGGAATTTGGGGTTACTCGCGAAGAACAGGATGATTGGGCTTTCTATTCCCAGACAATGGCCAGCAATGCTATAGCCAAGGGTGCTTTAAGAGATGAAATTAAGCCCGTAAAACAAAAAGGAACAAAGGGCAAGGCAGTTTTATTTGAAACGGATGAGGGACCCAGGGCTGATACAACTCTGGAAGGGCTTGCCAAACTGCCCCCTGTTTTTGATCCTGAAGGGACTGTGACAGCCGGCAACGCACCAGGGATCAATGACGGCGCCGGCGCTGTTGTGGTCATGTCCAGTGAAAAAGCTGTCCAGTTAGGAATTAAGCCCCTGTGTACGATATTAGGGTACACTGAGGTTTCTCAGGATCCCAAATATATTGCTACCGTTCCCGGACTTTCAATAAAGAAACTTCTTGGCCGGACAGGATATTCTCTTGACGATATGAAGCTTATTGAGATCAATGAGGCTTTTGCAGCCGTTGCTGTAGTGAGCGGCAAAAAAATTCTGGAGATGTCGGATACGGATATGCGAAACCGGGTAAATGTCAATGGAGGCGCTATAGCATTCGGCCACCCGATAGGAGCGACAGGGGCACGAATAGCTATGACAATGGCATACGAGTTAAGACGGCGCGGCGGAGGGGTCGGAATCTGCGGAATATGCAGCGGCGCGGCCCAGGGTGACGCGATGCTGATTAAGGTGGATTAAAAAGATATAAGCGGGGTAAAAAAATATGGATATAAAAAAAGTCATGGTTGTTGGAGCCGGTCAGATGGGCGGCGGAATTGCCCAGGTTGCGGCCCTGGCAGGGTATGACGTAATTGTAAATGATCTGACAACGGAACTGGTGGAAAAAGGCCTTTCTGTAATTGCCAAAAATTTAGACCGGAATGTAAAAAAGGGAAGGATGAAAGAAGAAGAGGCGCAAGCTGTTTTAAAGCAGCTGAAACCTTCTGTTTTCCTTGAAGATGCTTTTGATTGTCAACTTATAATTGAAGCTGCTGTAGAGAAAATGGAGATTAAGGGAAAAATATTCAGCGATCTGGATAAAATTGCTCCCGCCAATGCGATCCTGGCAAGCAATACATCTTCCCTTCCCATTACAAAAATTGCATCCTGTACCAGGCGGCCGGAAAATGTTATCGGCATGCATTTTATGAACCCTGTCCCGGTGATGAAATTGGTCGAAATAATCAGGGGCCTTGCTACAAAGGATGAGGTTTGCGAAAAAATAAAAGAAATTGCTGCTTTTATGGGTAAGACTCCGGTTGAGTGCAGGGACGTGCCGGGTTTTATTTCGAACCGTGTTTTACAAGTAATGATCAATGAAGCCATTTGGTCTTTGTACGAGGGAGTGGCTACGGTTGAGGGCATTGATACAATAATGAAGCTGGGCATGAACCATCCTATGGGTCCGCTTGCTTTAGCCGACCTTATCGGCCTTGATACAGTTTTGTTTATATTAGAAGTTTTAATGGAAGGTTATGGTGACCCGAAGTACCGCCCGGCTCCGCTTTTGAGGCAGTATGTAGATGCGGGATGGCTCGGCCGCAAAACCGGGAAGGGTTTTTATAATTATCAATCATGATCAAACCATTTAAAGAGATGGGAGGTTGTTTGAAGATTGATTTGAGGCATTGATGAATGTATCCATGCGATTAGAAAAAAACCCTGAGTCTGACAGCTCAGGGTTTTTAAGTCGGCTATTTCAGTCCAACTAACCGGAAGTTTGGTTGAATACAACCAGAACATTAAATTCCTCTTCCCCTGCTCTTAAACCGTGGGGAACCTTTTTCATGCAGTAAAGTATATCGTTGGCCTCCAGAAGCACTTCCTCATCATTCTCCTGGATATAGCCCTTACCTTTGACCACATAAAAGAAAATATCAACAGGCGCGTCGTGTTTTTCTACCACTTCTCCCGGTTGTAAAAGCAGGTTCATTATTTTAAAGGACTGGTTTTCAAGAATCTTTTTTGCGGTTACACCCCTGGGTGTTTTAAATGTCGCAATATCGTTTACCTTAATAACGTTCATGGAAGTAAAGCACCCCCCAATTATTTGAGTATAGCTGCCATGTCTGCCTCCGGAGTTGACTCCTATAATAGAAGTTATAGCAGACAAATTTATCAGCAAATCCAGATAATATTTGCTGCTAGCTTTCTAACGTAAAATCCTCTTTGCCTACGCCGCATAAGGGGCATGTCCAGTCGTCCGGCAGATCTTCAAAAGAAGTGCCGGGCGGTATGCCGTTTTCCGGGTCGCCTTCTTCGGGATTGTAAATATAACCACAAACAACGCAAACATATTTCGCGTTTTTCAAAACCAAAACTGCACGACCTTTCCTGATAAAACTGTAAAACCTGATTTTTTAAAACAACTGGTTGTTCGTTAACTCACCTCGCTAGGAAAGCATATTTGGAAAAATAGAAGTCAGCGCAAGAAGAGTCGTAAGGCCGATCATTATTGCTGTGGTCGACCAGGCAATGATATTATAGACCCGAGAATTTACATATTTGCCCATTAGATCAGTATTGTTAACCAGCTGCAGCATAAAAATTAAAATAAAGGGCAGCAGAATTCCGTTGATTATCTGTGACCACAGCATTACCAGGATCAGAGAGATTTTTGGGATTAGGATTATACTGGCGCCGACGATTATAAAAATTGTATATAACGAATAAAAAACCGGCGCCTCGGACCAGGACTTGTCGATTCCGGCTTCAAACCCGAATGCTTCGCAAACATAATACGAAGTGGACAACGGCAGTATTGAAGCGGCAAAAAGAGAGGCGTTTAAAAGCCCCAGCGCAAAAAGTACAGAAGCCCATTTCCCCGCCAGAGGCGCCAGGGCCTGTGCCGCGTCCTTGGCCGTTTCAACCTGTACCCCGTGCGTAAAAAGTGTGGCCGAACAAGCGATTACAATAAATATCGCGACAAGAACGGCCATAAAACTTCCTACTATAACATCCAGTCTGGTATAAGCATATCTTTGCACTGTTATGCCCTTTTCAACGACAGTCGATTGGATGTAAAACTGCATCCAGGGAGCTATTGTTGTTCCGACCAGTCCGATTAGCATGCCGAGATAGCCGCTTTGCAGGCTGAAAGTTGGCTTCACTGCTCCTTCAAGTACGGCCCCCCAGTCCGGTTTCGCCAGGGCGCCAGATATAACATAACTTAAGAATAAAACGGAGGCGAAAAGGAAAACCCTCTCAACGGTCTTGTATGATCCTTTCAGGACAATGCCCCAGACTAAAAGCGCCCCAACGGGAATAGAGATATATTTGCTCAGACCGAAGAGCTCAGTACTGGCCGCTATTCCGGCAAATTCAGCGACTGTGTTGCCAAGATTGGTAAAGATCAGGCCAATCATCACAAATAGAATAACCCGGACGCCGTAACGTTCCCTGATTAGATCGGCAAGCCCTTTACCGGTGACTGCGCCCATTCGGGCGCATATTTCCTGAACAACAATCAGGGCAATAGTTATAGGGATAAATACCCACAGCAGACTGTACCCGAATTGAGCCCCAGCTATTGAATACGTAGTGATTCCACCGGCGTCGTTATCCACATTGGATGTGACGATCCCGGGCCCAAGTACTGCAATAAATACAAAGAGACTGCGAAAAAAGCCTTTTCGTTTCAATTTCATTGGCTTACCCCCGGCCGGGTCTTCTTGGCAGCATGAACATCGAGAAAGTTTTAAAGTCACTGCGGTTTGGCATCAGAGTTTCAATTACATCATCTACCGTAATTATTCCCATGAGTATATTTTGATCATCTACTACCGGAACCGCCAAAAGGTTGTATTTGCTCACAACTTCGAGGACTTTTCTGTTGTCGTCGTGGTGGTTGACTGATATTGCCCTGGTGTTCATCAGATCGCCGATTATGGCGTTCGGCTGCGAGATAATCAGGTCTCTTAAAGAGAGTACTCCCAGCAGGGATTCATCTTCTTTACCAATAACGTACAGATAATAGATTATTTCAGCAGACGGCGCCAGTTCCCGCAAACGGTTGATTGTTTCTTCAACGGTCATTCCAATCGGAAAAGCGATATATTCTGTAGTCATCAGGGCGCCTGCCGTATCTTCCGGATAACTCATCAGCTCGCGAACGTCCCTGGCTTCTTCGGGCTCCATCAGGTTTAAAAGCTCGCTGGATTTTTGTTCTGTCAATTCGCCAAGTATATCGGCTGCCTCATCCGGTGGCATTTCTTCAAGGATGTCGGAAGCTCTCTCCAGGTCCATTTGTTCAATGATTTTCACCTGGGTGTCAAGATCGACTTCCGCTAAAGCTTCAGCTGCTGTTTGGTTGTCCAGGTTGTCCAGGAAATCGTTGCGCTCATGATGGTCGAGATCTTCTATAATATCTGCGATGTCGGCAGGGTGCATTCTTTTTAGATGATCCTGTTCCTGACTTAATCTTAAGCTGGCCGTCTTGCTTTCCAGGGGTTTGACAAACTGCCAGCCGATAAAGTTGCTTTCTTTTTCTTTTACAGCAAAATCCATCCCCGTTCTGCGCAGCAAGCCCCGTAAACCGATGTCAAAAGACACCAGGATTATATCTACAGTTTCCCCGTGCCGCACCCAGGAAATTTTAATGTCGTTTACACGTACGAGCTTGGATCCTTTTAAGTCGATAACCTGCTTATCCATCAGCCACTTGCTGACGTATATTTCGTCATCCTTAAGCAAGGTAAGGTTTTCTGCGCTGAATTTACAATTTAATTTAAGGCCTCTTTCGTCCCAGCTTTCAATCTGGTTTATGTCGATATGGCTTTGGACTCCCTTTGCGTACTTAATGCCTGTTACACGCGGGCAGATGCTGTCCCACCGGACAGCCATATCCTTTATGCGGCCTACTTTTTTCCCTTCAGCATCGATAATCGGTTTGCCAACCACGCGGCTGAAAAAGAATTCACCCAGGACATCTACCTGTGCCATCTTTAATTCCCCCGGACCAGATCAATTATAAAAATAAACTTCCAAAATAAGGGGAAGTTTATTTGCAAACAATAGAATATTGTTTTTAGTTAATCTTCCCCGCTCGTTCGAGTTTTGGCACGTACACAGCTAGGAGCCAATTGCTCCAGCCACACTGGGTAAAGCCTTAATCCGACAAAACCTGTTATCCCATTGGTGTCTCTCGACATTTCCGGGCAGTGGCGTATGTTCTATGTAGAAGCCTCACCTAACAAGGATTCTTCCTTTAAGTATAAACCTTCCTTTAGCTCCCGGTCAAGTCAAAAAGGAAGAAATAACGATAAATAATGAAAACCCGCCCGGTTCTGTGGGTGGGTTCAACTGCTAAAGGCTGTAGAAGTTGTTAAAAAGGCAAAACGGCTGTTATCGGGAGTATTTTTCAGCGTTGACCTTTGCCGCTTTAATTACGTTTAACATGAGCATCATTCTTGTCATCGGACCGACGCCGCCCGGAACCGGGGTGATCAGGCCGGCTTTTTCCTTGACAGTTTCAAAATCAACATCACCGCAAAGGATCGCTTTCCCCTGCGGGGTTATGCCTATCCTGTTTACCCCGACATCGATGATTACGGATCCCTCTTTAACCATGTCTGCAGTAACGATTTTAGGGCGGCCAGCGGCAACGATCAGGATATCAGCTCTTCTTGTATGTTCGGCGAGGTTTTTCGTACCCGTATGGCACAAAGTGACTGTTGCGTTGGCTTTACTCTGTTTCTGGACCAGCATCATGGAAATTGGTTTGCCGACAAGGTTGCTTCTGCCCAATACAACTACCTCTGCCCCATCCAGGTTAACACCGGATCTGATTAACAATTGGTGGATGCCGTAGGGTGTGCAGGGGTAATAGTAAGCTTCTCCGATCATCAGCTTTCCTGCATTTACAGGGTGAAGCGCGTCTACATCTTTATCAGGGTCAATCGCGTTAATTACCCTGTTTTCGTTAATCTGTCCCGGCAGGGGCAGCTGCACCAGTATGCCATGTATCAGCGGGTCCCTGTTGTACTTGTTGATCAGGGAAACAAGCTGTTCCTCGCTTACATCAGATGGCTGGTTGTCCTGTACGGAGTAAAAGCCTAGTTCCTTGGCGTTGGTCTGCTTTCCCTTGACATAACTCACAGATGCCGGATCATCGCCGACAAGAATGGTCACCAAGCCTGGTATGATTCCATGGCGTTCCTTCAGGGACTTAACTTCCTCTTTAAGTTCTTCGCTTATTGCCCTGGCCATTTCTGTTCCGTTAATAATTTTTGCAGTCATTTCAATTCTTCTTTCATCTTATTAACACAGGGGGACGGTTCTTATGTGTCTACTTATATGTTTGCTCCTTCTTCTTTAGCTTCTTTTTATCTCTGAAAATATCAATAGATGACACTATCTCTTCAATGCTCCTGCTGATTGACACAGGAGAACCGTCCCCCTGTGTTTAGTTGATGAGTTTTCATCCTCCTGATGGCGCTGTATTAGCAGCATGGATGTCTATTCAGGTATTGTCTCTTCTACCAGGCAGAGCAACCGTCCTTTAAAAAGTTCTACCTTGACAGGCTCTCCCCTGGCTGTTTCTTCTGCGCTGCGGATTATCTGGCGCGAATCCGCACGGCTGCAAATGCTGTAACCCCTTGCCAGTGTTGCCAGAGGGCTTAATGTTTCCAGGCGGTTTACCTGCATAGCAAGCCTGTTCCGGTTTTGTTCAAGAAGACGGTTTGCGGACTGCGACAGCATTTGTGAAACAAAATCAAGCTGCTGCTCCTTGCTGGTACATAGTTCATGTATGGGCCTTCGTAAAACAGGACGGTCCAGGCAGGCTTCCAGGCGCTGCATACACCTATTTAAGTGAGCTTGTGTTCCCTGGAAAACCCTTTCTTTTAAATGCCGGGTCATTTTAACCATTTCCTGTTTTACGGGAACTACGAGTTCCGCGGCGGCGGACGGCGTGGCAGCGCGTACATCGGCAACAAAGTCAGCTATTGTAAAATCAGTTTCATGCCCTACTGCGGAAACAACAGGTATTCTTGAATTAAATATACTGCGGGCCACTATTTCTGTATTAAAGGCCCATAATTCCTCAATTGACCCCCCGCCTCTGCCGATTATGATTACATCTATAAAGTCAATGGTGTTTAGAAGCTCGATGGACTTGGCGATTTCATAGCCGGCAGTATCTCCCTGGACAGCTGCAGGCGCAAAAACAATGCACATACCCGGCCAGCGCCGTCCAATGATGTCAACCATGTCACGGATCACGGCGCCGGTTGGGGAAGTGACGATTCCGACCCTCCTGGGTAGAAGCGAGAGCTTTTTCTTTTTCTCGCTGTCAAAAAGACCTTCTGTCTGTAATTTCTTTTTGAGCAGTTCGAAAGCCTGATATAGAGAACCTGTCCCGTCAGGTTCCATTTCCTCGACATATAACTGGTAAATTCCGTCACGCTCGTATACTGTTACATACCCGCGAGCTCTTACAGAAAGTCCGTTCTCAGGTTGGAAGGAAAGGTTTTTGGATCTTGAACGGAACATGACGGACCTGATTGTGCATTGTTCGTCCTTGAGTGTAAAGTAGAGATGTCCGCTGGCTGCCTGCTTGCAGTTGGATATTTCCCCTTTTACCCAAAAGTTAAGAAGTAAAAGATCGTTATCCATTATTTCTTTTATATGTGCGGTTATTTCTGAAACTGAAAGTATTTTCATTACTGGCGGCCTCTTAAAGCCTGGTATTATTTTTTATTCATTAAATACTCATGGATAGATTTTGCGGCAACACGGCCTGCGCCCATCGCAAGGATAACTGTTGCGGCGCCGGTAACTACATCACCGCCCGCATAAACACCCTGTTTTGATGTGGCGCCTGTCTGTAAATCAGCCACAATATTGCCCCTTTTGGTGACTTCCAGACCCTTGGTGGTCCTTGGAACAAGGGGGTTTGGCCCCTGACCGATGGCTACGACAACAGTATCTACGTCCATGATAAATTCTGAACCCGGGATCGGGACAGGGCTTCGTCTGCCTGATTCATCGGGTTCTCCAAGTTCATACCTTAGGCATTCCATACTTTTAACAATGCCTTTTTCATCGGCTATTATTTTAACCGGACTGGTCAGGAAGGCAAATTTAACGCCCTCTTCAATCGCATGTTCCACTTCTTCGTGCCGGGCGGGAAGTTCCTTTTCAGACCGCCTGTAGACTATCCAGGATTCTTCTGCGCCAAGGCGAAGCGCTGTGCGGGCGGAGTCCATG
>JBAZGB010000005.1:0-62188 GCA_041653135.1 Eubacteriales bacterium
TGTTTTTTCTAAAACCCATGAGGGCAACATCAGAAAAACTTTAGAAAGTCTCCTTGTCATTGATGATTCAAAATTAGGAAAGAAAATCGCGTTAACGGGAAGGAAGTTTAAAAACTCGATTAGGCTGCCTTCCATTTCCGAACCTGAAGCGATTGAAAATGCATATGTATTCCTGAAGAAAAAATATGGGGATGCGGATTACATATCCTGTGCCGGCGGAGAAACTTTTACCACGTATGAGATAGACTCCGGAAATAAAATAATCAACATCTTTACTGGGAATAAGTGCGCTTCCGGAACCGGGGAGTTCTTTCTCCAGCAGATCAAGAGGATGGGTATCAGCTTAAAGGAAGCTGTAGCAGTACAAAGCATCGACCAACCTTATAAGGTCTCCGGACGATGTTCAGTATTTTGCAAGAGCGACTGTACCCATGCCTTAAATAAGGGTCAGAAAAAGGAGAACATCATAGCAGGGTTGTGTGAGATGATGGCCTTCCGGATTATTGAACACCTGGGAGAAAATGTTTCGAAACGAATCTGGCTTACCGGGGGATGCAGTAAAAACAAGGTAATGGTGGGGTGTTTGAAAAAATATGCTGCTGATTTAATAATTCCGGAAGAAGCAGGATACTTTGAAGCGCTCGGTTGTGCATTGTGGGCTTTAGACAATGAAATCACCCAACCGGGCAGCATCAAAGAAATATTTCTTGCGGAAGAGAAGTCTTTTGCCACTCTACCGGCATTGTCTTCGGCTGCCTCCAAGGTAGTATTCAAAGAGCTGAAAAGAACAAGAGCAAGTAAAGCTGATAGGTGCATACTGGGCTTGGACGTGGGTTCAACCACCACCAAGGCAGTTCTAATCAGAGAGCATGATAATGCGATACTGGCTTCAGTTTATTTAAGGACCTTGGGAGACCCCGTAAAAGCCGCCAGAGTTTGCTATGCCTCATTAAAGGATCAGCTTGACTGCCATGTTAAGATAATCGGGCTCAGTGTTACCGGCTCGGGAAGGCAGATTGCCGGGCTTCATGCCCTAACAGAGAGTGTTTACAATGAAATAAGCGCCCATGCGGCAGCAGCCGTATATTTTGACCCTCTAGTCGATACTATATTTGAAATTGGCGGTCAGGATGCCAAATATACTCACATCATCAACTCTGTCCCCTGCGACTATGCCATGAATGAGGCCTGTTCCGCGGGCACCGGTTCTTTCCTGGAAGAGAGCGCCGCAGAGTATCTAAACATCGATATTCACCAGATCGAAAAAGTTGCCCTGGAAGGCAGTTCGCCTCCGGATTTCAACGATCAGTGCGCCGCCTTTATAGGTAGTGATATTAAAACGGCGATGCAAGAGAATATCGAAATAAAGGATATAGTAGCAGGCCTGGTCTATTCGATCTGTAAGAATTATTTAAACCGGGTTAAAGGAAGCAGGTTTGTAGGCCAAAAGATCTTCATACAAGGAGGGGTGTGTTACAACAGGGCGGTCCCTATCGCTATGGCTGCTCTTCTAGACAGAAACATCATCGTGCCGCCGGAGCCCGGTCTCATGGGAGCCTTCGGAGTCGCTTTATTGGCCAAGGAAAAAATTAAGAACGGCATCACCGCAGAGAAGGATTTCGATCTCGACCAGTTGGTAAAAAGAGAGGTAGACTATGAAAAACCATTTACCTGTGCGGGCGGCAATAAAAAATGCGATCGCAAGTGCACTATTTCACCGATCAGAATAGAAGGAGTCAAATACCCTTTCGGGGGTATCTGTGGCAAGTACAGCGGCATCAAGTCATACGATAAAAAATCGCACAGCAACAATTTAGTAAAGCTGAGGGAAGAGATGGTCTATGGAATGTTCGGCTTTGATCTCAATCATAATCATAGCGGGAAGAAAATAGGGATAAGCAGATCTCTGCTCGTAAACACCCTGTTCCCTCTATACTATAACTTTTTTAATAAACTGAGCCTTGAAGTGGTCCAACCGAATAAACTGGATTTAAAAGGAAAGGCTGCTGCTAAAAAAAATTTCTGTTATCCTGTAAACCTGGCATTTGAATATTTCGAGGAATTGACAAGGATCGACCCGGACTATTTGTTTCTTCCACATGTTAAAGGAATGCCTGTGGCTAACAGCATACCAATAAGTCTGACCTGCCCGCTTGTACAGGGAGAGAGCTATTATTTGAGAACGACCTTCGATATCGTTGAGCCGGAGAAGATCATCGCACCGGTTTTAGATTTCGCAGATGGATACGACAAAATTCCTGAAGCTTTTATAGAGACAGGAAAAAGACTGGGTTTCGATCAACAGCATTCCCTGGCAGCGTATGAATATGCAGCAGAAATACAGGAAGCATTCGAGAAAAAGTGTAAGGGAATAGGAGACAAGTTTCTTGAGGAATTGGGAAAGACCGGTGAAAAGGCGATCGTTCTATTTGGAAGGCCCTACAATGCCCTGGTTAAAGATGGAAACATGGGTATACCCGAAAAACTGGCTTCCAGAGGGTATAAGGTGATCCCGTACGATTTCCTGCCGCTCGAAGAGGAAGCGCCGCAACAGAAGATGTACTGGTCAATGGGGCAGATGATCCTGAAGGTTGCAAAGTTAGTCAGCAGGCACCCGCAGCTCTTTGGTACGTTCGTCACTAACTTCAGCTGCGGACCCGACTCGTTCATTATGAGTTACTTCAGGGATATCATGGGAAGCAAGCCATCGTTGACTCTGGAGTTGGACAGCCATACCGCAGACGCCGGCATCGATACCCGAATAGATGCTTTCATAGATGTGATAAGAAACTATAGGCCTGAAAAAAGAGCCGTCATTGATGATGAAGGGGAAGTCATGGCTGTGTTTGATGAAAGGAGAAAAAAGATCAGGAGTGTTTCCGGTGAACAAATTTCCCTCAGAGACCCCAGGATCAAGATCCTGATTCCGTCAATGGGGTATTCGGCAACCAGGTGCTTTGCGGCAGCATTCAAGCACATCGGCATTGATGCCGTTGCTTTGAACCCGCCGACGGAGGAAGAACTTCAGCTGGGCAGAGCCAATTCCAGCTGCAAGGAATGCCTGCCGTTGGCCCTCACAGTTGGGAGCCTGCTCAATTATTTTCAGAAAAACAGCAATGAAATCAATGATGAAATATTTGCGTACTTCATGCCTGAAGCCCCCGATCCGTGCCGGTTCAGTCAGTACCACGTGCATACTGAGAACCTATTAAAGAAGATGGGTAAAAAAAATGTTGCCTTGCTGACACTTTCCTCTGGGAACAGCTACGGGGGGCTGGGGATCAGCTTTACCCGCAGAACGTGGCAGGCAGTGGTGATCTCCGATGTTCTTGAAGATATCCGGAATGCGCTGCTGGCCCTTGCTATCGACAGGAAGAAGGCTTTAGCAGTCTTTGATCGTTTGATGGGCGAGATCGTTGACGGTATAGAAAAAGATAGATGGAAAGAATTAAAGAAAAGATTAAATAAGGTCGCAACAGAGTTGTCGAAGATTTCCCTAAAGCAATCCCTGGACAAAACAAAAAAGGTTGCTCTGGTTGGGGAGATCTATGTCAGAAGAGACAGCTTTTCCAGACAGTACCTGGTAGAGAAACTGGCTGCCAGGGGTATAGTAATGAAAGTTATTCCAGTAGCTGAATGGGTCTATTACTGTGATTATACGGTCAGGAACAATCTTTCCGAAAAGGCGGATTTAAAAGATAAGCTAAACGTTTTTATAGAGAGTTATTTTAGAAGAAAATTTGAGCAAGAGATCAAGTCGATCTTGGCTAAATCCAATTTGTATGAGTATCACCTCATAGATGTCGATGAAATAATAGAAACCGCCAAGGGATTAATATCACCTCACATTATAGGAGAAGCGGTATTGACAATTGGAACCTCGATTAATGAAATAATTGATCGTGTTGATGGCGTCATTGCCATCGGGCCTTTTGGCTGCATGCCGTCCAGGATTTCCGAAGCTATCTTGAGTGAAAAGATAAGTATCCATAAAAATAAGGTTTCCCCATGCCTGCTGATCGAAGAGGTACTTAAAAAGTATCCCCATCTACCTTTCTTGAATATAGAAACTGACGGAAACGCCTTTCCCCAGTTAATCGAGATCAGGCTGGAGGCGTTCGTCCTGCAGGTTAAAAGAATAAATGAGTTGGTAAGGAAGCTAAGGGAGCGAAACATCAATGAGGAGGAAGCGGTAGTTCAATAACCCGGGGACAAGCAAGGTAAAAATCCTCTTTAAGATATTTCTATTTTAACTCCGGTATTCCTCAAGTCATGCAACTATTGCGATGGGATTCAAGTGTTTTAGAGGCATCGGGCACTACGGAAAATGATAACTTGGGCGCCTTTTGGGCACTAAAAAACTCTCCAAAAGAAATTTAAATCCCTGGAATCCTTTATATCACTGGAGCGGGTGACGGGGATCGAACCCGCAACCCCCAGCTTGGGAAGCTGGTGCTCTACCGTTGAGCTACACCCGCAGATAAAGCTATTATACCACCGGTGTTTTTCAAGTCAAGTGCCAGGGTTTGTCAAGGGTTTGTCCCCTTCAGAAAGAAGAGGATGAAAGCTAGCGTTTGATTTCTTAGAGGATCCTGCTACTTATGCGTAGGCCTTTATAATACATAAAAGGGGATCATATGGAATTCCGTTTAACCGAACCTCCAGGTGAAGGTGAGGTCCGGTGGAACGCCCGGTACTTCCTACACGGGCAATAATCTGGCCCTCTTTTACAAAATCCCCTTCCCTAACCAGGTTGGCTGAGGTATGGCCGTAAAGGGAAGTTAAACCGGAACCGTGGTCTATAATTACCGTTAGACCATATGTGCCGCGGGGACCGGCGAAAAATACCCGCCCGGATTTGATCGCTCTGATTGGATCTCCCTCAAAGGCAGCTATGTCGACACCCTCGTGAGGACGGCCGTCACGTATCCCAAAACCGGAGCTTATCCAACCGCTAGCGACAGGCCAGGCCAATTCATTTACAGGCAGGCCCGCAGTGTAATTCCACGCCGGAAGAACAGTATTTTCAGATAAAGGAACAATCAATTCCTGTCCTGCGATCAGCACGTCATCATTATAAAGGTTATTGACCAGAACGAGGCTGTTTAACGATACGCCGTAATCACAAGCTATACCGGTTAATGTTTCTCCCGGCTGGATCTGGTGGTTCTGCGATACCCCGGGTATAAGCAGAACCCTTCCGGTTTTAATAAAATCCTTGTCTTTTAAGTTATTGGCGTTGGCCACTACGTTTGTCTGCAGGCCAAACCTTTTGGCAACGGATATTAAGGTATCTCCCTGCTGAACAACATAGGAGGTTAACCGGTCGCTTTCTGCTTCCCCGCCGAAAGGAGCCGGATTAAAATAAGCCACATCCTGACGGATAAATTCATCCAGGCCCGCTCTGGCCGGCGTCAGGCAGCAGCCAAACATACTGACAGAACATATTGCTATCGCAGTAAGAACTATTCTCAAATTTACAAAGCTGTTCTTCAATTTGATCTCCTTCTTGAAGCAAAAAAACAAATAAAACATTACTTTCATAGAGTTTTAAAAACTCATGAATAAGCTTTACCAAAATATAGTGTTTTTATACATTGTAGTTTCTAGCTGGAAAGTTCGCGGCGTATATCAGGCGGCCTGTCGGGAGTTACTACAGGCCCTACTTTTCGAACTGCATTTTGAAACTGTTGCAGGATTTCTTCGTTGGTTTTAATTTTTCTCATCCGATCAAGCATCATTTCCATGGCTTCCCATGGCGCCATATTCACTGTTGCCTTGCGGAAGTACCACATCCACTCAAGCTCTTCCTTGGATAAAAGCAGTTCCTCCTTACGGGTTCCGGAGCGCTGGACGTCAATAGCGGGGAAAATACGCCTCTCGGCAAGCCGGCGGTCCAGAATCAGTTCCATATTGCCCGTACCTTTGAACTCTTCAAAAATTACATCATCCATGCGGCTTCCCGTTTCAATCAAGGCTGTAGCCATAATCGTCAGGCTCCCGCCTTCTTCTATTTTGCGGGCTGCTCCAAAGAACCGCTTGGGTTTATGTAGTGCAGCGGGATCCATACCGCCGCTTAAAGTGCGGCCGCTTGGCGGAACAACCAGGTTGTGCGCCCGCGCAAGGCGGGTAATACTGTCTAAAAGAATAACCACGTCTTCATGGTGTTCAACCAGGCGTTTCGCCCTTTCCAGGACCATTTCAGCAACTTTGACATGGTTTTCCGGAGGTTCATCAAAAGTGGAGCTGACCACTTCACCTTTTACCGAACGCTCTATGTCGGTTACTTCTTCGGGCCTTTCATCAACAAGCAGGACCATTAGTTTGATTTCCGGATGGTTCTTGCTGATGCTGTTGGCAATATCCTTAAGCAAAGTCGTTTTCCCGGCTTTCGGGGGGGCCACGATCAATCCCCTTTGCCCTTTGCCGAGGGGAGAAAGCAAATCAATAATCCTTGTTGAGTACCCTCCCGAAAATGTTTCCAGCTTGATCCGTTCCTGGGGGTATAAAGGGGTCAAACCGTCAAAATGCAGTCTTTCCGAGGCGCTTTCCGCATTATAACCGTTTACCTGCTCAACCCTTAAAAGGGCAAAATAGCGTTCGCTGTCTTTGGGACCGCGCACCTGTCCGGCTACAAGATCACCTGTCCTTAGGTCAAAGCGCCTGATCTGCGAAGATGAAACGTAGATGTCATCCTGGCTCTGAAAATACCAGAACGGCCTTAAAAACCCGAAACCATCCGGTAAGATTTCCAGCACGCCCTGTGCGTAAATAAGCCCGGTTTTCTCGGTTTGCGCTTTAATAATCTCAAAAATCAACTCTTTTTTCCGGAACCTTGAATAACCCGGAATCGCCAATTCTTTGGCGATTTTGTACAATTCTTGCAGAGTTTTCAACTCTAACTCAGAAAAAGTCAACAATGACCCTCCTTAAATAACCTACCTAAAGCGGTTGTATTTTAACTCTTTATTAAAAATTTACACCGGCTTCCAAAAAGGAATATTCTACGGCATAATTTCTTTGAATTTTTAAAAGGGAAACCAAACAGAAAACTGGATAGGATCATAAAATTTTGCTGGAAGCAAAGGAGAATATAGGTTTAACTTATGACGATATCTTCCAATTTAGAATTTAAATTTTCTTATTTCTTAGGAACCTTAGCCCAGTCATCCATGAACTTTTTAACGCCGACATCAGTTAAAGGATGCGCAATCATTTGTTTTAGTACCTGGTAAGGTATTGTCGCTATATCAGCTCCTGCTTTCGCGGCCATGATCACATGCAGGGGGTGCCGGATGCTTGCCGCAATTACCTGCGCAGTAAAATCATAGGTCCCGTAAATATCCATTATCTCTGCAACAATTTCCATACCGTCATGGCCGGCATCGTCAAGACGCCCGACAAAAGGACTGACAAAAGAAGCTCCGGCCAGAGCCGCCAGCAGTGCCTGGTTTGCTGAAAAGACCAGTGTCGCATTGGTCCTGATTCCTTTTTTGGCCAGTGCGGCAATTGCTTTTAAACCTTCAGCCGTTAAAGGTATTTTCACCACAATATTAGGATGTATACCCGCTAACTCCTGCGCTTCCGCAACTATGGCCAGTGCTTCGGAACTCGTTGCCTCCGCGCTGATCGGCCCATCTACAATTGATGTAATTTCCCTGACTACCTGTTCAAATACACGCCCTTCCCTGGCAATCAGCGATGGATTTGTAGTTACGCCGCTGATCACGCCTAGTGCATTAGCTGCCTTTATTTCTTCAATATTTGCAGTGTCAAGGAAAAGCTTCATTTTATAAAGCATCCTCCTTTTATTTATAAGACGATTTTGCCGGCTTTCCCGGCGCTTCCGAACAGGCTCATTTTTTCTTTCAGCATTTCGACTGCCGCCTGCCGTGCAGGACCCAAAATCTTGCGGGAATCAATTTCGTCAGGATTACTCTCCAGTATATGCCTGAGTGTTTCAATAAAAGTCTGGCGTATGTCTGTATCGATGTTTATTTTTCGACACCTGATGTTATGGTCTGAAGAATAGCGTCTGAGGGAACACCGGAATAACCGTGAAGGACGATTGGCATTTTTATTGATCATGCTGATAATGATTTTTTTTCGAGAGGTTTGTATGTGCAAGGCTATCCAGAAATCCAAGGCCTTCTTTGATCAGTTCAAGTTCATCTACCTGTTGTACTATAGATAGATCTTCCTCAGTTTCGGCATAGATTATGCTTGTTCCGTTGCATTTTTTGCACTGCAGTTCCAGCCTGTCGGGAAAGATATCTATTGATATATTATAATTTCCACATTGGCAGGATACTAGTCCCTGCTCAGCCAGTTCATTAATGTAAGTTAAAACTTGATGCATTATCTCGCTGTTATTAAAATAATCCTCGCTCGTAAGCTCACTGAACAGCAGTTCAACTTCTTTTGGATTTTGGATCAATTGACGTATTTTATCATAAGGACCCATATATCCCAGTTCAAGACCTGTTTCCTGGCATGTGAAAGTGACGACTTTTTGCTGCCTTATGGACTGACTGCTAATTACACGCAAATGCATTGCTTCACATACCACGCAACTTAACTGAAACCATAGCTCCCCTCTTTTTCTGAGAGAAATAATCATTTTGGTCGCTCCACAAGTACAGGCAAGTTCGACAGAATTAGATCCGGAAAAGGTAAACCAGGAGAGTTTATGAAATTCCAGTTTGCCGCATTTTGGGCAACACATTGCCAGCATCGTCTCTGTAGTAATGACCAAGAGTTAAAACCCCTTTCATTTCAATTGGCAATGCAAACTAAACCGCCACTTCTGTTTCTTTGGTTTCTTTTAATATATCCCGCACCATTGAGCGGATGCTTATAAGGTCAAAAGGCTTGCTCAGGTAATAATTTATTCCCAGATCTTTTGCCTTGGAAATATAAAATGTATCATCAAAGGCAGAGACCATCATTATAATTATATTTAAGTTAAGTTCCCTAATCTTCGCGGCAGCTTCCAAACCGCTCATTTCAGGCATATTGCTGTCCAGCAAGACTAACCGGGGCTTTTGTGAAATAACTTTACGTACGGCCTCAGCACCTGAAACAGCCATATCAACTTCCAGGCCGTCTTCAAGAAAGACTTCATGGAGCAACTGCCGGATGCCGGCATGATCGTCTACAATCAACAGGTCACAACTCATCTGTCATATTTCACCTTTACAACGGATTAATTTTTGATTTTCAACAGTTGCAAGGCCTATTTAGCACATAGATTCGACGGCAAAAATATAAATCCCTGCATTATTAAAAAGTAATTTTAAAAAGGTTTCAGGAGCATGTGGAAATTAAAATAACCGCAATAGTTATCAGAAAGGCGGGAAGCATTAAGAACAAAATAAGTGGAGATATTGGAAGAAAAACAGCAGCCAGGGCGCTGCCGGAAGAAAAACAGTATTCCTGACGCACACCAAGAACCATCAGCGCCAGCCACCAGATAAAGATTGAGAAGTTCAGGATCATGACTATGACGACAACAATGCTGTTCAAGCCCCAGATTAACAGTAACAGTTCAATAGGCGCCAGAAAGATAAACGGCAGGTAACTCAAGCCAACAATTGCCAAAAGGCCCCTTACGCTGCCCCTGCCCCCTAAAAGTTCCGCCAACAAATGAAAAACACTTGCAGATAAAAACCAGTTGCAAAATTTCGAAAGCAAACCAAGAAATAGTAACATGAGCAATATTGATAATATATGATTGGTCCTTAAGGCACTAGCGGCAGGGAGGCTTTTGCTCAGCAAATGAAAGAAAGTTAGAAAACTCATAAATATCGCTGTTACGTTAACCAGAGAAAAAATTATAACAGATAATCCAAGCGGCGGGGATTCAGCCACTTTTTTAAAAGTATCCGCAGGATCGAACAGTGTCCCGTAAATAAGTTCTAGAACTCCCATTGGTTGTACATCTTCAGGCGGAGCTTCCTGACAGGAAACAGCATTTTCTTCCAAGAAGGGATCCCTGCCTTTAAATTTTTTGCGGGTAAAGCATTAAGGCCACGGGGAAAGGACTTGCCTGCTGCATCTGCGCCCAGTCGGTCCCGTTCCCGCTTAAATTTGAAGTTAACTGTTTAATTGATCCGGAGAATGAAGAGGAGCCTATTGAATCACCCAACAATTCATGCCAGATTTTATTCGGGCCTAGTTCAACTGTTCTCGGCTCTGATCCCAAACCCGAAAGTTTCCCCGCCAGGTCAACAGCATCCCGGTAATTGCCAAGAGAGTCGACCAGGCCGGCCTGCTTTGCCTGAGTGCCGGTAAAAATCCGTCCGTCAGCAAGTAATTTTACTTTTTCCAGTCCCATTTTCCTTCCGCCGGCAACGTAATTAACAAAATCACCATAGATTTCATCAACCATAGTCTGAAAAAGAATCTGCTCATCTTTTGTAACCGTCCGGTTGGCAGATCCCATATCTTTATGCAGCCCGCTTTTAAAGATTTTCGAAGAAACGCCTATTTTATTATAAAGACCGCTATAATCACTGACTTCCATAATGACCCCTATGCTTCCGGTTATGGTTCCGGGATTAGCCAGTATTTTATCCGCCCGGCAGGCTATAAGATAAGCTCCTGAAGCTGCAACGTCCGCCATAGAAACTACTATACTTTTACCCGTCTTGCGAAACCTGTCAACCTCAGCCCCTATTTCCTGGGATCCTGCCGCAGTGCCCCCGGGGCTGTTTATTCTTAGTACTACAGCCCTGATTTCCGGATCATCCGCCGCCGACCTTAACAAAGAAACGATATTGTCGGAACTAACCTCGGAACTCCAGGCGCCGGCTGTCTCACTCCCGCATACAATGGGACCTTCGATGGAAATAATCCCTACGGCCTTCTCTGGATACACATCGGGGCTTTTTCTATTTTCCCGGTTTCCGCCGGCGCCAAATAAACCTACCACGCTGCCGATCAACAAGGATATAACTACGGCCCCAACGACCGATACGGCAATTGCCTTACGGTTCAAATCCATCTACCCCTCTTTTTAAATTTTTTTCACCCGGTTTGCCTTAAAGCAAAGGGAGGCGCCTATAAAATCCCTGAATAGCGGGTGCGGTCTGTTTGGGCGGGATTTAAACTCAGGATGAAACTGGGTGGCGACAAACCACGGGTGATCCCGAAGTTCTATAATTTCCACAAGATACCCGTCAGGAAGTGTTCCGCTGAAAACCAAACCGTAATCACTTAAAGCCGCCCTGTAAAAGTTGTTTAGTTCATAACGGTGACGGTGGCGCTCGTTAATGATCTCTTCGCCATATGCCTTATATGCAAGCGTACCGGGTTCAAGTTTGCACGGGTACGAACCAAGCCGCATGGTCCCTCCCATTTTATCAATTTCTTTTTGTTCGGGCAGCAAATCTATAACAGGATAGGATGTAGCAGCATTAAACTCAGAGCTGTTTGCATCCTTCCATTTTAGTACATTTCTTGCATACTCAACCACGGCCAGCTGCATTCCAAGGCAAAGTCCAAGGTAAGGGATTTTCTTTTGCCGGGCATAAGCTATTGCCTCAATCTTGCCTTCTATACCCCTGTCACCAAATCCACCGGGCACAACAATTCCGTCGGCGTCTGCCAGAAAATATTCCGCTTCCCGATGCTCAAGCTCTTCAGAATTAATCCATTTTATATCCACTGCGGCGCCATGGTGCAGTCCGGCGTGGCGGAGAGCTTCTCCGACACTGAAATATGCGTCGGGCAGGGTAACATACTTTCCGACAATTGCAATTGTCGCATTTTCCTGCAATTTTTTCATTCTGTCTACCATATCGCGCCATCCCTGCAATAAGGGAGGCTGGCATTTCAAACCCAGGCGCTGGACGACGATTTCACCAAGGCCTTCACCCTCAAGGATCAAGGGAACTTCATAGATAGACGTTACATCGACTGCCTGGATAACGGCATCCTTGTCGATGTCACAAAAAAGGGCCAGCTTGTCTTCCAGTTCGGGCCGAAGCGGCTTTTCTGTGCGGCAGATGATCACATCAGGCTGGATGCCGATACTGCGCAGTTCTTTGACGCTGTGCTGGGTAGGCTTTGTTTTTAATTCGTTGGCCACCTTTAAGAAAGGCACAAGCGTAAGGTGAATATACATGACATTTTCCCGGCCCAGGTCGGCGCGCAGCTGGCGTATCGCTTCCAGAAAGGGCAGGGACTCGATATCTCCCACAGTGCCTCCAATTTCATTGATCACTACGTCTGGATTGCTTTCAGAAACGATGTTAAGTACACGTTCCTTAATTTCATTTGTTATATGAGGAATTACCTGAACAGTCGCTCCCAGATAATCACCCCGCCGCTCCTTGGTAATTACCGACCAGTAGATGCCGCCGGTAGTTACGTTGCAGCTTCTGCTCAAATTACTGTCGATAAACCGTTCGTAATGCCCAAGATCCAGATCAGTTTCAGCCCCGTCTTCAGTGACAAATACTTCCCCATGCTGATAGGGGCTCATTGTACCGGGGTCCACATTGATATAAGGGTCAAGTTTTTGGATGGCAACTTTTAAGCCCCTGCTTTTTAAAAGACACCCTAAAGACGCGGCTGTAATTCCTTTGCCAAGCGAAGAAACAACTCCTCCGGTAATAAAAACAAATTTAGCTATTGAAAACCCCTCCTTTTTTACATGCGTTCAGGGGCTTGTATACCTAGAAGACGCATTCCGTTACATAAAACTACACGCGTTGCCCTGACCAGTATTAACCTGGCGCAAGATAACTTTTCATCAGGGCTGATTATGCGATGGCTGTTGTAAAAACTGTGCAGCAGGCCGGCGACTTCGTGCAGATATCTGGTCAGTCTTTGAGGCGCCAGATCCTTGGCGGCCATCGAGACTTCTTCAGGAAAATCAGCCAGCCTTCTGGCAAGAATTAATTCAGATTCTTCCTTCAACAAATTAAGGTAGTCCGGTCCGGGTGTAGGAAGTGTTTTTCCTGTTTCATCCAACTGACGCAAAATGCTGCAAATCCTGGCATGTGCATATTGAATATAATAGACCGGGTTTTCGTTGGATTGAGAGCGGGCCAGGTCAAGATCAAAGTCCAAATGGCTGTCCGCGCTGCGCATAACAAAGAAATAACGCGCCGCATCGCGGCCAACTTCTTCGATTAACTCTTCCAAAGTCACATACTGGCCGGCGCGTTTGCTCATCCGGACGATCTCTTTGCCGCGGTATAAGCGGACTAACTGCATTATTATAACATGCAGGGCGTCAGGATTGTACCCCAAAGCCGCCATTGCGCCTTTCATCCGGGCAACATGTCCGTGATGATCCGCCCCCCAGATGTTGATTATTCTATCGAAGCCGCGTTCGAATTTATTAAAATGGTAAGCAATGTCAGTGGCAAAGTACGTTGGCACACCATTGCTGCGCAAAATCACTTCATCTTTTTCCACGCCAAACTCTTTGGCTTTAAACCAGAGCGCCCCTTCATGCTCGTATAGATAACCCATTGAATTTAAACGGTCGACAATTTCTTTGACAACACCGTTATTATGCAGATCCTGTTCGGAAAACCATACATCGTATGATACACCGAATGAAAGCAGGGCTTTTTTAATCACGGCAAGTTTTTCTTTCAAGGTATAATCTATAAGAGCGTTTTTACGTTCATCCTCATCAATGTTCAGGTAACTATCCCCGTATAGGTTAATGAAACCCTTTACTGTTTCAATAATATCTTCACCGTGGTAACCCTCGGCTGGAATTTCGGCCGGGCGGTCTAAAAGCTGAAAATATCTTGCCTGGAGAGAGTCCCCCAGCAGCTCGATCTGGTGGCCGGCGTCATTAATATAAAACTCCCTGGTTACCTGATAACCGCAGAAGTTTAAAATAGAAGCAATGCTGTCCCCAAGAGCAGCGCCGCGTGCGTTCCCCATATGCAAAAGCCCTGTGGGATTTGCGCTGACAAATTCTATCTGGACCTTTGCGCCTCCGCCAAGGTCCGTCCGGCCGTAATTTTCATCAAGGGTGATAATCCCCGGAAGTACCCCCAAAACCCATCCCGGATCAAGATAAAAATTTATAAATCCAGGGCCCGCAACTTCCACCTTTTCGACCGGCAAACCCTCCAGGTCAATACAGTCCATTAAAATCCCGGCAACTTTGCGCGGGGGCAAATGAACCTTTTTGGATAACAACATCGCCAGGTTGGCTGCAAAATCACCGTGGTCCTTTTCTCTGGGAACCTCGATAATAAAATCGGGCAGTTCCGGCAATTCTTGCAAAACCCCCTGATTGACAGCCTTTTTGACCGAACGTATTAATGCGCAGGCCAGGTTTTCTTTCATTTGGTCTACTGCACTGCTCATTTTATGCTGCGGACCTCCTGCAATCCGTTAACCTGCGGCCTCTTTAGGGCCGGGAGAGGCTTGTTCCGTTTCTGTAACAGCACTGAAAACCTTTCTTGGCCGCATGCCGCGGGATTTAACAAATTTGGCTAAGCTCCGGAAAGCCTGGCCCAAATCCTCCATTGAAGCTGCGTAAGAACAGCGTACAAACCCTTCTCCGTAAGGGCCGAACGCATTGCCGGGAACTACGGCAACTTTTTCTTCCTGGAGCAATTGAGCGGCAAACTCCTCAGAAGAAAGGCCTGTTCCGGTTATGTCGGGGAATGCATAGAAGGCGCCGCCGGGCTCAAGGCAGGGAAGTCCTATATCCCTGAGGGTGTGTATTACCAGCAAACGTCTCCTGTTATATTCCCGGACCATCTTCTTCATTGCCGGACGGCCGTTCTTAAGAGCCTCAATAGCGGCCATCTGGGCGGTAATTGGAGCGCAGAGCATTGTATACTGGTGAATCTTAGTCATATAACCTATAAAATCCGGATTTCCCGCTGCGTAACCCAGCCTCCATCCGGTCATTGCATAGGATTTTGAGAAACCGTTCAGAAGAATTGTGCGCTCCTGCATACCGGGAAGAGTTGCAAAGCAGGTATGCTCACCGATATAGGTAAGCTTATCATAAATATCGTCGGCTATTACAACCAGATTGTGTTTTTTAACAACTTCCGCAACCTCAGTCAGTGTTTTTCTGTCCATAACTGCGCCGGTGGGGTTATTCGGATAGCACAGGAGCAGTACTTTGGTCCGGGGCGTTATTGCAGATTCAACCTGATCAGCGCTGATCCGGAAATTGCCTTCAATGGTTGTCGGCAGGCCGATAGCCTTTCCACCGGACAAAGTAATACAGGGGGCATAAGAAACATAAGAAGGTTCCGGAAGGAGAACTTCATCACCGGGTGAAATCAGGGCGCGTACCGCCAGATCCAGCGCTTCGCTGACTCCGACAGTCACCAGGATCTCATTATTGGGGCTGTATTTCAAACCAGTATGGGAAAGTTCCTGCGCAATCGCCTGCCTTAACTCCAAAAGGCCAAAGTTGGAAGTATACATGGTATAACCTTTTTCCAGTGAATAAATGCAGGCCTCGCGAATATGCCAGGGCGTGACAAAATCAGGTTCTCCAACCCCCAGGGAAATTACGCCTGGCGTATCAACTACCAAATCGAAAAATTTTCTTATTCCCGACCAGGGTATTGTCTTCACTACCGGGTTGACAAAATCGTCCCATGAGGTGTTCGTGTTCATGGAGAAACTAATAACCTCCTGTCTTTTTCAACATCTTCCAAAATAACACCGTCTTGTTTGTATGTTTTTAAAATGAAATGCGTCATTGTACTTAGAACCCCTTCAATCGTCGCCAACCTGGTAGAAACGAAATGGCTGACTTCACGCATGTTTCGCCCTTCGACAAACACCGCCAGGTCGTAATCACCCGACATGAGGTGAACACTTTTAACCTGGGGGAAACGGTAGATGCGCTCTGCTACAGTGTCAAAACCTTTATCTCTCTGGGGAGCCACGCGTACTTCGATCATCGCGAGCACCTTCTCCTCCCCTGCCTTCTCCCAGTTGACAAGAGCGATATACTTCAAGATAACCTTTTTATTTTCCAGTTCCTTGATAGCTTCTTGAACCTCTGTCTTTTCCTTGTTTAACATAATGGCTATATCGGCTGCAGAGAGTCTTGCGTCGGATTCCAGTATCTCAAGTACTTCTTTCAAGATCTTAAACCTCCTTTACCTGGTTTAACCACAATAAAAAACCTCGCCCCAAAGGGACGAGAGTCCAGTTCTCGCGGTACCACCCTCATTGGCTGCAAAAAAATGCATCCCTCTTAAGTCCATTAACGGAGGCATCCGGTTTAAGCATACTAGTTATGCTTTTTAGCATAACTTTCCGCCAACAGCTCAAAGGCGGCCCGGGGTACATTTTCAACCGGGCTTTCACTTTCCCCGGTTCGCTAAAAATGATTTAGTAATACCCCTCTTCCTTTTCATCGCCTTTAAATATACAAAACCAAGCTAATTTTACCATATGCTTTTGGATACAGTCAACAACCTGATCAACTAGAGCATCTTAGCCTGCCCGAGCATTTTCTTAATGCTGTCTTTCTCTTCGGGTGTAGCCTCTACAAGGGGAAGCCGCGGCGGTCCGACCTGCCATCCAAGCATATTTAAGGCCGCTTTAACCGGTACCGGGTTTGATGTGATAAAGAGTCCGCTGAAAACAGGATAAAGTTCCAGGTGTATCTGATTGGCCAGGGTAACATTGCCGGATAAAAAGGCATTAACCATCTCTTTTAACCTGGGGCCTACTATATGGGAAGCCACGCTGATTACTCCTTTTGATCCCAATGACAGCATGGGTAATGTCAGAGAATCATCACCACTGTAGATAGCAAAATGATCAGGAAGGCTCCTGCGCAGTTCGCTGACCTGGTCCATGCTCGAATAAGCTTCTTTAAGAGCTATTATATTGGGAATTTCCGCTAATCGCGCAACGGTTGCGGGTGACAGGCCGATCACCGATCGCCCGGGTATATCATAAAGCATAACCGGCAGGTTGGTAGAGCAGGCTATAGATTTGAAATGCTGGTAAAGTCCTTCCTGAGACGGTTTATTGTAATAAGGGGTCACCAGGAGCAGGCCGTCAACACCCAGCTTTTCCGCTGACTGGGTCAGGCTGATACTGGCGGCAGTATCATAACTGCCCGTAGAGGCAATGACGGTGGCCTCACCACCAATTTCTTCAACTACAATACGGAACATCTCTATTTTTTCTTCCCTGGTCAAAGTGGGCGATTCCCCGGTGGTTCCGCAAACAACCAAACCGTCAGAACCCGATTGGACCAGATGGCGGGCTAATTTTTTCGCCAGATCATAATTTACCGTCAGGTCTTTATCAAACGGTGTCACCATGGCTGTTATAACCCGCCCAAAATCAGTAGCCAATTTTTTCACCTCTTTGATTTTCAAGTTAACTTAGCTGTGTAAAAACCGGCGGTGCAAAGCACGGACCGCCCTCTCCATATCTGACCGTTTTACAAGCACCCAGATGGTAGTGTTTGAGTCATTCGACTGCAGGATTTGAATATCCTCCTTTGTCAACGCTTCAACAATACCTGCCATGACGCCTGGAACACCGTTCATGCCGCCGCCTACCGCCGCAATTTTAGCGCAGTCCTGGTCGATTTCCGGTGCAAACCCCTCATTTTCCAGGATTTCAGTAGCTCTTCTCCCAAATTGCTCTCTGACTGTGAAAACTACTCTGTCAGGATATACATTGATAAAATCAAGGCTGATTTCGGCTAACGCCAGGCTTTTAAAAAGACGGCGCTGACTAGGAAGGGTTTTTTCAGACCCTTCGTTCATTAGCACCTTATATTGTATTATACCCGGTATCTGTGTAATACCTGTAATTGCACGGTCTCTCGTTATATCTATGGTTCCCTTGTAAACTTCATGGGAAGTAGTCACAAGTGTTCCGGGAGCATCGCTTAAGGTCGATCTTACCCGCATGGGAATGTTTTTTTGCATAACGATTTCCACAGCCCGCGGATGAACAACTTTGGCTCCTTCGTAAGCCAGTTGGCATATCTCGTCATATGTCATACTTTCCAGAGGAAACGCCTCTTCCACAATCCGGGGATCTGCGGTCATAATCCCTTCAACATCCGTATAGATGTCTATATAGGACGCGTTTAACGCAACACCAAGGGCAGCCGCCGTAGTATCGCTTCCGCCCCTTCCCAGGGTAGTAATCTGACCTTCCTCCGTAACGCCCTGGAATCCCGCAACAATAACTATTTTGCCTTCCTTTGCATATTTTAGAATCAGTTCCGGTTTAACCTTGCTGATTCTGGCCTCGCCGTAATTCTCATCGGTGATTATCCCCGCTTGCGCGCCTGTTAAAAACACCGCGGAATATCCCGCGTTCTGGAGCGTGGCTGTCATAACCACTCCGGAAATTATCTCACCGCAAGACATCAATAAATCCATTTCCCGGGCCGTTGTATCATGAAAAGACTGCCTGGCAAGATTTATTAATGTATCGGTAGCATACGGGTCACCTGTTCTTCCCATAGCTGAGACAACAACAACCGGGATATATCCTTCTCCTATAGCAGACAGGATTCTATTAGCAACCTCTTTGCGCATTTCAGGTGTTGCAACGGAGGTGCCGCCAAATTTTTGTACTAAAATCCTCATTCTCTTATCTCCTTCTAAGACAGCCATATTTGATAACCAGTTCTGCTATTTGGATGGCATTGGTAGCGGCGCCTTTCCTGATCTGATCGGAAGAAATCCACAGATTCAGCCCATTTGGCAAAGAATTGTCTTCTCTAATGCGCCCGACAAAAACCTCATCACGGTTGGAACTATACAGGGGCATAGGGTATTCCTTTTTGGAAGGATCGTCTAAAACTATAACTCCGGGAAATTTGGCTAAAATCTCCCGTGCCCGTTCGGCGGTCAGTTTTTTTACTGTTTCAACATTGACCGACTCGGAATGGCTTCTGTAAACAGGAACGCGTATTGTTGTCGCCGTTATTGCAATGTTTGAATCATGCAGGATTTTTTGCGTTTCATAAACCATTTTCCATTCTTCCTTAGTGTAGCCCAGATCCTGGAAAACATCAATGTGCGGAATCAGGTTAAAAGCAATCTGGTAAGGAAAAACAGCAGGCGGGTACTCGGCGCCCTGGATAATAGCCTTTGTCTGCTGGAAAAGCTCCTCCATTGCCTCCGCGCCGGCTCCGGACGCCGCTTGATAGGTGGAAACCACCACACGCTTAATGCCTGCCTCATCGTAAATAGGTTTTAAAGGAAGAACCATAATGATGGTAGAACAATTCGGGTTGGCAATAATGCCTTTATGCCACTTTACATCTTCGGGATTAATTTCAGGGACAACCAGGGGAACTTCCGGATCCATGCGAAAGTTGCTGCTGTTGTCAACAACCACGCAATTACGTTCCACGGCTGCCGGCCCGAATTGCAGACTGGCCGCGCCGCCTGCAAAAAGAGCCACGTCCATTTCCGTAAATGAATCAAAGGTTGTCTCCTCTACCTGATAGCTGTTCCCGCGGAAAACCATTTCCTTTCCCGCCGATCTCGTAGTGGCGCATAACCTGAGTTGATCAACGGGAAAATTCCGTTCCTCCAATATTTTTAAAATTTCTTGTCCTACTGCTCCAGGAGCCCCAACTACAACCACATTGTACCCTTCCATGTTATTCCTCCTAAAACGTAATTAATAATGGTTGAATTTGTTTTCCCTGTAATGCTAAATATACTGTATCTAAAATCAGGCTCATCTTTGCAATCAGGGAACTCGGTTTGTTTTCCGGATTGTCCTGACCAAAGGGAACCAGAAAAATGTTTTTGGTATTCATCAGCGCCCCGAGGTTCCTGGCGTTCATACCAAGCCCGTCATTCGTGGAAATAGCCAGCACCACAGGCTTATTATTCCTCAAGGTTGCCTTTACAGCCATTAAAACCGGCCCGTCAACAATGCCATTGGCCAGCTTTGCCAATGTATTCCCCGTGCAGGGCGCCACAACCATTATATCCAGTAAAGATCCGGGTCCGATGGGCTCTGCTTCTGCAATACTGCTTATGGCAGCGTTTCCCGTAATTTTCCATAAAGCTTCCTTCCATTTAGACGGTGATCCATATCTCGAATTTGTCTCGTTAACTGCCTGACTGATAACCGGGAAAACAGCCGCCCCCTCGTCTATTAAAGCTTGTATATAAGATACCGCCTCCGCTAAAGTACAATGAGAACCAGTCAGTGAAAACCCAACCCGCACACCCTGTAAGCGCATTTTATGCACCCCCCGGCAAGCATTAGGTCAGGTTCGAAAGGGCCAGTTTACTGGCTATCAGCCTGGGGATAACGTCGGCAAGTATTTTACCGGCAGTTTTAGGGGCTACTTTCCCGGGCAGTCCCGGCGCCAGTTCAGCGTTTATCCCAAGCCGGCGGGCTGCTCCAAAATCTGTTCCACCGGGAAATGAAGCAAGATCAACAATAAGTACTCCCTCATATACTTTTTTCAGTAACTGCTCATCCAGCACCAGATAAGGAACAGTGTTGAAAATCAATTCCGCCTGACCGATTAAACCGGGTAGTTCGTTGAAATCACAGGCAGTACAATTCATTTCGACAGCCCTTGCTCTATGGGCGGGATTGCGTGCAGCCACCGTCGTCCTGGATCCTAAGACGGTAAGCATACGGGCCAGTGTGATTCCTGTACGGCCGAAACCCAGAACAAAACTTCTGGCGCCGTGAATTGTGGTAGGAAGTTTTTCCATGGCTATTTGAATAGCTCCCTCGGCGGAAGGGATAGAATTTAAGATCGCCACTTCGTCGAGGTTAAGCAGTTCAATTAATTGCAAACCATGTCTGGCAGCCATATCTTTTAATATTGGCCTGGCTGTTCCTACAAAAAGTAATACCCCTGGGGGCAAACCAGCAAGAATTTCTTCCGAAAGTATTAACGTCTTAGCTAAACAGGAAGAATAGATCTCCCGTGAGTCGTTGATTCCGGGAACCGGCAGAACAATTACCTGTACACCATTCAAGGCTTCATTTATATCCTCGCAAAGCTTGATATTTTCACCCTGCGCCAAAAGCCCTGCTGCACTTACGGCACAACCTGACTCGGCAAGTTTCTTTGCAAGAAAAGTCTCTCTTTGATCACCGCCTAAAATAGCTACCTTTAACCCCTTCAGGCTTGAAGTCATAAAAGGCCACCTCATACCTGCCCTTAATAATGTTGCGTTATTTAACTTCATAATATGTTTTGCCAAAAGGGGAGGTGCTTACTCAAAAATAAGATTTTCAAGGCCGTAGACAACTTCTTCAAGGCGCATTACCTTACGGATCGCAAGCAATACTCCGGGCATAAAAGACTCCCTGGAAATAGTGTCATGCCTGATCGTAAGGGTCTGCCCCAGGCCTCCAAAGATTACTTCCTGGTGCGCGACCAATCCGGGCAGGCGTACGCTGTGAAGACGAATCCCGCCTTCGCAGCGCCCCCCGCGTGCCCCGAATATTTTTTCAACTTCTATGGGCAACCCTTGTTCAAAATCGCCCCTGTTCTTAACAATTTCAGCGGCTGTCAATATGGCAGTGCCGGAAGGAGCGTCAAGTTTCTGGTCGTGATGAAGCTCGATAATTTCTACATGCGGAAAGTATTTGGCTGCCCTGGCGGCAAAATTGATCATCAGAATTGCCCCAATGGCGAAGTTAGGCGCTATTATACACCCAATCTTTTTGCTTGACGAGATTTGGGTTATCTCAGACAGTTCGCTGCTTGCCAACCCTGTAGTGCCGACCACTGGTCTCACACCGCAGCGCAAAGCTGTTTTTATGTTGTCTGCCACACTGTCCGGGATGGTGAAATCAACCATAACATCCGGTCTTGTATTTTGCAATGTCTGTTCGAGATCACTTTGCAAAAGGATTCCTATTTCCCCTATGCCGATAAGTGAACCGGCATCGCGCCCCTTACCGTGTATGTCAACCGCTCCGACTAACTGCATGTCCTCCGAATTCCAGACGCTTTTTAAAACCTCACGCCCCATACGGCCTGCTGCTCCAGAAACTATAACCCTGATCAAGTACCGGATCTCCTTCTTTCTTAAAAAACTATTTCAAAAATGCCCTTAAAAAGGAAAACTAAAAACTTCTCATAACTTTTTTGCTCTATTTTCATATAAGTATACCCCTATGTCAAGAAAAAATAGATTCCAATACTGTATACATAAAATTTCTATTTCGGATCGGAGAAATTTTATGTATAATTAGACGTTTTATAATATTCACCTGCAATATTATTTAATCAGGAGGAAAAAAGATTGCTGGTTGACCTTAATCCGGTTGCTTTTTATCTGGGCCCGCTGGCTTTGCGGTGGTATGGCATACTGATGGCCCTGTCATTTGTAATCGGCGGCTGGTATTTATACAGCAAGGCGCTGAAAAAGGGCTTTAACGAAGATTTTATCCTTAACTTAATCATTATCGTCACAATTGCCGGTATTGCAGGAGCGCGTTTAGTGTTTGTGCTTGCCAACTACCCGGAGTGGTTTACGGAAAACCCCATCCAGATTTTAAAGATATACGAGGGCGGTATTGCGTGGCATGGCGGATTGCTGGGAGGAATGGCGGCTGGATGGCTTTATATAAAGCGCAAAAGCGTTAATTTCGGCCAGCTTGCGGATCTGGCTGTCCCGGGCTTGGCTATAGGATATTTTACAATCCGGATAGCAAATATTTTTAACCAGGAAGTCCTGGGAAGAATGACTGAATTCTCGTTTGGAAATTGGCCGGCTCAGCCCATAGGTTCTGCTATAGGCCTGGCCTTGTTGCTGCGTTACATTTATATACAGCGTAAAAACCCGCCTATCGGTTATCAATTCTGGTCTTTTATCTTTTACCACCAGTTGCTCAGGGGACTTGTGGAAGAGACGGTTCGCGAGAATCATCTCATCCTTGGCGGAATCATAATCCCTGGCTGGGGACTTGGTTTTTTTACGCTGGTCCAGCTTCTGACACCACTGATTATGCTTTTTGCCTATTTGATGATGCGTCAAACAAAGCTTTCAAAACAAGCTCCTTATATCCCCTCCAAAACGTAAAACTATCCGAAATTAATTTGCATTAGGAAGGTCAACTGCCTACATGCTCATGTTCGCTTCTTATACTTGTGATTCTTAGGACGTCGTTGTCACGGTTCGCTCACCTGTGAACAACGACGTCCTTCAAACCCTCGGGTTCGGTCAAAACTCGGCGCTTATGCGCCTCAAACAATTACCTTGCTTAACCTCGGGTTTCTCTCGTTCTTTGAATGAAGGCTCAAAATCGCGCTTAAGGCATTGTCCTCCCTTTGTTGATGTATTTTCATCCCCTTAGCTGGCGGCCCTGCAAAGGCGGCGAGGATGTCTATTTATTTCGCTTGAAAATATTGATTAGAAAAGGCTGGATAACTGCCAGGGTGATGGAGAGACCCGCTAAGGGCTCTATTTCCATATGGCCGATCTGAACGCGATCCGGTATCTGAAACTTCATAAAATCAAGCAGCATGACCAGGGAAAGATAAATACCGCCTGCAAAGCCAACTAAATTTAAAACAGCATTGGAAAAGGGTGAAGATCTTCCTTCCGACAGTGTTTCCCAAGATCTCTCACGGAAAAAACTGAGTTTCATCCTCTCCCTGATTGAAAGCCAGACTACAGCCAGAATAACGATTATAATACATACTGTACTGAAGAACATTGTCCCACCTCCAATACAATATATGGCAGGTGGGGTAAGCTTTAGGACAAAATTATTTGTCTAATTAATTTTCTTGTCAGGTTAGTATTTCGAATGCTTTTTCCTGAATAATTTCACAATCATCCCAGGGTCCCACCGCAGCTATAGCAAGTAATTCCGGCTGAAGGACCGCCCGGGCAAGGTCCCTCACTTCATCCCTGGTTACTTTACTGATTCTATCCACAACTTCTTCGGGTGTAACGAGTCTTTCCAGGTAAAGCTTGGACTTGGCCAGCCTGCTCATATGGGTTGTTACGTTTTCCAGGCTTAAGTATAGATTTCCCTTTACCTGATTTTTGGATCTCTGCAGCTCAGTTTCGGTAATGCCGTTATCACAAATCGCTTTGATCTCTTGAAACACCAGCTCCGAAACTTGCAAAACGTTATTTTTACTTAAGCCGGCATAAACGCAAAAAAGACCGGTATCGTGGTAAGAAGTATGATACGAATAGATAGAGTAAACCAAACCGCGGTTTTCCCTGATTTCCTGAAATAGGCGCGAGCTTACACCGCCGCCGAGGACAGTATTCAGCAGCTGTACCGCATAAATATTTTCATCGTCCGGGGCGAAACCCGGGGCGCCAATACATAAGTGAACTTGTTCGGTATCCTTCTGCCTGCAAACCATTTTGCTTTTCGGGACCGGCATATTCCCTTGCCTGGTTATTTTTGCGCCTTGTACACTCCCCAGAACAGCCCTGACTTTTTCTACAACTTCCTGGTGCCTTATATTGCCGGCGATTGCCACAATAAGGTTTGCAGGTAAATAGTGAGCCTGATAAAAGGATAATATCCGTGACTGATCCAGGCTTTCAATTATTGACGCCTCCCCTATAATCGGCCTTCCCAGAACGTGTTCCTGCCAGATTGCCGAAGCAAAGACATCATGCACCAGTTCATCCGGTGTATCTTCATACATTTTTATTTCCTCGGCAATTACGTTCTTTTCCCTGTCAATATCTTCGGGAGCAAAACGCGAGTTCAATAACATATCAGCCAGTACATCAAGAGAAAGATCAAAAAATTCATCCATAACTCTGGCATAGTAACAGGTATATTCTTTGGTGGTAAAGGCGTTAAGCTGCCCGCCCACGGCGTCAAGGGCCTCAGCAATATCCCTGGCTGTCCTCTTCTGCGTTCCTTTGAACAAGAGGTGCTCTATAAAATGAGAAATTCCCGCCGCATCCTTGGGCTCATCCCTTGATCCCACATCCGCCCAGATTCCTATTACAACGGAGCGTACGTTGGGCATCTCCTCGGTTAATACACAAACGCCGTTATCCAAAATCGCCTGCCGATACAATAATTTACCTCCTTGAACGTAAAAAACAATAAAACCCTACCCGTAAAATGTGGCAGGGAATTTATTATCTTCTTCATCGTATTATTATCTTTTATTAGCTTCCCTGGGCCGCGCTGGCTTTCTGGAAATACTGCCGGAACCCTGCCTGGATTCAGCCGGCAGAGCATCCTTGCGCGATAATTTTAAACGCCCCTGGTTATCATAACCAAGAACCTTGACTACAATTGTATCTCCTTCTTTAACAACATCTTCCACTTTGTTAACCCTGTGATCGGCCAGCTGGGAAATATGAACCAGCCCTTCTTTCCCCTGCAATCCCAAAACACCGGGAATTATTTCAACAAAACATCCGAAATCGGTTACTCTGGTCACTCTCCCTGTGTAAATACCGCCGGCGAGGACTTCCCGGGTCAGGTTTTCGATAATTTCCAAAGCCTTCTGACCGCCAATCGGATCTATGGCAGCGATAAAAACCCTTCCATCATCTTCTATGTCAATTTCAGCCTTGGTTTCTTCAATAATCTTTTTAATTATTTTCCCGCCGGGCCCAATGACATCCCTAATCTTATCAGGATCGATCACGATGTGCAGGATCCTTGGCGCATATGGAGATAATTCTTCCCTCGGGGCCGGTAAGACTGCTGTCATTTTACCAAGAATGAAAATCCTTCCCTCACGGGCCTGTTCAAGCGCCTGTTCAAGAATTTCGCCTGTGACTCCGGATATTTTGATATCCATTTGCAGCGAAGTGACACCGTTTTCCGTTCCTGCAACTTTAAAATCCATATCTCCAAGGTGATCTTCAAGCCCTTGAATATCTGTGAGCACCACAACCCGGTCGTCTTCCTTGATTAACCCCATGGCCACACCGGCTACCGGCGCTTTGATCGGAACTGCCGCATCCATCAGGCTCATACAACTGGCGCAAACGCTGGCCATAGATGAAGAACCGTTTGACTCCAAAACTTCCGAGACAATCCTGATTGCATAGGGAAAATCTTCTTCTACGGGGATAACCGGTACCAAAGACCTTTCCGCCAGCGCCCCGTGACCGATTTCCCTGCGACCGGGGGATCTCATGAACCTCACCTCTCCAGTGCTGTACGGGGGAAAATTGTAATGGTGCATAAAACGTTTAGACTCTTCAATACCAAGGCCGTCCAGAATCTGTTCATCGGAAATCGGACCCAGAGTTGTTACCGACAGAACCTGAGTCTGACCCCTTGTAAATAAAGCAGAGCCGTGTGCCCTGGGCAAAATGCCCGCTTCTATGGTAATTTGGCGGATCTCACCGGGCGTCCGTCCGTCGATCCGGATGCCCTGGTTAAGGATAAAGCTCCTGACAATCTTCTTCTCCGCGTCTTCAATGATATTCTTGATGAAAGGCTCCTGTTCGCTGAATGCAGAAGCAAGATTCTCCAGTAATTCTGCCTTAACCTCACTAAGATGACTTTCCCTGTCTTTTTTGCTTAATTTTTCATTGATGCACCTGTTAACAGCTTCACCGATCTTCTCCGTAGCCGCCTCAAACACCGCAGCTTCCACTTCAGGGTTGCTTTCGGGAAGAAGCAGTTCAACCTTGGGATAGGCAAGCCCGAGAGCAAGGGCTTCCTCACGGAAAGAATCAATAAAATTTACTATTTCCTTAATTTTTTCATGCCCAATATTTATACCCGTTAACAATTCTGCTTCCGAGACCTCTTGAGCGACGGCTTCAACCATCATTATCGCATCACGCGTTCCTGCAATAGTAAGCTGCATCCTGCTTTTTTGCTTTTCTTCCAGGGTCGGATTAACAACGTAACGGTCGTCGACAAGCCCTATGATCAACCCGCCTATAGGATTGGGGAAAGGTATGGAGCTTATATGCAAAGCGGCCGATGTGCCGATCATAGCTGCGATTTCATGTGGGTAATCCTGATCTACCGAAAGTACGGTAGTAACAATCTGGACTTCGTTGCGCAGTCCTTTGGGAAAAAGCGGCCTGATCGGCCGGTCGATTAAACGTGCTGAAAGAGTTGCTTTCTCGCTGGGCCTGCCTTCTCTTTTGATAAAGCCCCCGGGGATTTTGCCGACAGCGTACAGCCTTTCCTCATAATCAACTGTAAGCGGAAGGAAATCTATTCCTTCCCTGATTGTCTCAGCCATTGTGGCTGTTACCAGAACAACCGTATCGCCGCACCTTACAAGTACTGCGCCGCCGGCCTGCCTGGCAACTTTTCCTGTTTCCAGCCTTATCTTGCCGCTTCCCAGTTCCATCTCTTTTACCAAACATGCCTGTTCAACCATTAAAAAAGTAAAACCTCCTGTATTAAACTTTAAGCAAAATATCCAATTATCTCTCTTCTGGTCTTCTTCAAAAAAAGCGGGATTAACCCCGCTTTTGATTCTATCTTCGTAAACCTAACCTTTCAATTACTGTTCGGTAACGGTCAAAATCGGAGTCTTTCAGATAATTTAAAAGCGCACGGCGCTGGCCGACCATTTTTAAAAGTCCCCTCCGGGAATGAAAATCCTTCTTGTGAATTTTTAAATGTTCGGTCAGATTGTTAATCCTCCTTGAAAGTATCGCAATTTGAACTTCGGGAGAACCGGTGTCGTTTTCGTGCAACCTGAAATCACCGATAATCGACTGCTTTTCTTCTGCCGTAAAGGCCATGAGTTCACCTCCTCAATTCGGCCTAATCGCTGCAAACTGGGTTAGCCGTCATTTATGACCTGCTACCCGGTAGGCAGTTCATTAAAAACCTTAAAACTTCTTCCTGGGCAATAAAAGCAAAAAGAGCATCCTGGAAAGCTATTATTGCCGGACTTTCCACCTTCGCCTGGCGATAGATCTGCTCCAATTCATTTTTTAATTCCTGAAACTCATCGCTTAAACAAATCAGAGAAATTGAACTAATCCACTTTTTTATTTCTTCTTCAGAAGTATTAAAGCTTGGATCACCCATTTAATTTCCCCTTCCCGGCCAGGGCGTCGGCCGCCCGAGTTCGCTATGTTTCAACGATGATCAGATAATCGCTTCTTATCCCTTTGATAGTGGTTTCATTGTAACATAGCAGAACATTAAAAGTAAACTTTTTCTATTACAGAAGACCTTTTAAGAAAACGCTCAGGTGTTTTCACGGGCTCTTTGAATATCCTGCCTAATCTGGACAATTAGCTCGTCTGAAGAAGAAAATTTCTTTTCATCACGCAGTCGCCTTTTAAAATGAACGCTGACAAATTTCCCGTAAAGGTCTCCGTTAAAATCCAAAAGATGCACTTCCACTCCCGGTCTCGTGCTGTAATCATAAAAGGTCGGCCGGTTGCCTATATTGGCAACCCCCAAATAAGTATTCTGATCAACATTTACCTTTACGACATAAACGCCGTTGGCCGGCAGCAAAAAATCCATACTATATTCAAGGTTGATTGTAGAAATGCCAAGGGCAGTGCCCCGCCTGTCGCCAACAACAACCACTCCTTCAAAAAAAGGCGGGTAACCCAGATATCTTGCCGCTTCCGTAACTTCCCCTTCTTTTAAAAGATTTCTGATCAATGTGCTGCTGACCACTTGATTGTCTACTATTACCGGCGGTAAAACATGAAGCCTGTAATTATACCTGCTGCTGCATTCTTCTAAAAGAGCCGCATTTCCGCATCCTTTATAACCAAAATTATAATTATATCCTATAAATACATCCCGGACATTTAAACCTTCATAGAGCACCTTCTCAATAAAAAGCTCGGGTTCCATCCGTGAAAATTCCAGTGTGAAAGGTATTCTGAAGAGAAGGTCCACACCCTTCTTCGAAATTAATTGCTCTTTTGCTTCCTGCGTAAGAAGCAGCGGCGGAGCATTTTTAGGATTTAAAACCATTGCCGGGTGAGGATGAAAAGTAAAGACAGCCGATTTTTCATCCAGCCGCCGGGCAGTATCTACCAGGGCGCCGAGTAGTTTCTGATGGCCAAGATGAACTCCGTCAAAATTGCCCAAACCCATGGCAATTCTTGCTTGTTTTTCCTCAAAGCCCTGCCACGATTGATAAATCTCCATAACCCCTATCCTCCGATTAAAGGTTCAGCCATTGATCTATTGCATCTAAAACTATCCTGAAAATTAATTTGCATTAGTAAGATCAACTGCCTACGTGCTCATGTATTTAAAACAACAACCGGCTTCAAGCAGTAGCCTTCCCCAGTGTTTTCTTCCAGAACGTTCGCTATGGCTAACAGGTTTTCCCCGCTGCATAGCCTTACAGGTTCGTCAGAAGAAGGCTTCCTACGGGGTAAATTAACAATTCCCGCGGCATACAGGCAGTTTCCCGCTCTTACTGCCGGCAGTGAACTCGTTTTAACCTGAATTTCAGCAAGGTGACTGAGCGCTTCTTTCGCACTGATCAGGTTCTCCTTCAACAGATTCTGATCTTTGAGAACTTGTATTTCTTCTAATGTTATTGATTTATCCAAACTGAACATACCGGCTCGCGTCCGCAGTAAGAATCTAACATGGGCGCCGCAGTTGAGCTTTTCTCCTATATCCATGCAAAGCGAACGAATATAAGTTCCCGCTGAGCAGCCCACGTCCAGTACAGCAAGCGGCGTTTCGGTTTTCCAGGCAATCAGCTTTTTAAGTTGGAGACTGTATAATTTAACCTTCCTTGGCTGGCGTTCAACAACACAGCCGGCACGCGCAAGTTCGTAAAGCCTTCTGCCCCGAAAATGTATCGCCGAAGTCATCGGAGGAACCTGTTCGATCTCACCTGTATAGTTCTCCAATTCCCTTTCCAGACTTACGGCCGATAAACCGGAACTGTCACACTTATTTATAATCTCGCCGGAAACATCACCAGTGGTTGTCGATATGCCAAAAGCAACCTCAACCCTGTATTCCTTGTCGTTTTCGAGAAAACGGATCACTCGCGTTGCGTGACCGAGGCATACAGGCAAGACACCGGCCGCTAAAGGATCAAGGGTTCCGGTATGGCCAACCTTGCGCACACCTGTTAAGCGCCTGATCAAACTAACTACATCATGAGAGGTCATCCCGGGCGGTTTCAGCACATTGAGAATGCCGTTCATACTGTGCCTGCAAACCCCTTTTCGTTCCTTCAATCATCTTCAACGCTTCAGAAACAATCTGTGCCTGAAGGCTTTCAAGATTCCCATTGACTACACAGCCGGCGGCGCGGATGTGGCCTCCTCCGCCAAAAAGTGATGCCAGCCTGTTAACGTCAACAATTTCTTTCGAGCGAAAACCCACTTTATAAAGGCGTGACGAAATTTCATGGAAAAAAATCGCCACTTCAACACCGCGTATTGAACGAATATAATTAATTAGGCCATCTGTATTTTCATCTCTGGCATTAAGGCGATCCAACATACCCCGCTCCACGCTTACCCAGGCTACGCGCCCGCAGGGACTTAATTCTAATGTTTTTAATGTATTTTCAAGAACAAGCAGATTAATTAACGGTTTTTGTTCATTGATCATCAGGTTGATCCATACGGACGAGGCGCCCTGTTCCATCAGCGACGCTGCCCGCCGGTGTGTTTCAGGTGTAGTGTTTTCATATTGAAAAGAGCCTGTATCAGTAACAATTCCGGTATATAAACATGTAGCGATCTCGGAGGTAACCTCGATTTTTAAAAAACCGATCAGATCCTGGATTATCTCCGCGGTCGCCGCATGAGAAGGGCTAATATAGTTATAATGGGCAAATTCACGGGAGCCGGCATGGTGGTCAATATTTACAGTAGTCAACGGCCTCCCCAACAGGGCCTGAAGAGTTCCCAAACGTTCCGGGACAGAGCAATCTAAAACAACCATAAAATCGTACTGCCCTTTAAATGCCTCCTGGCCGATTACAAACTCTTCTACCCCCGGCAAAAAACTAAAAATTTCCGGAACCGGGTCAGGAAGGGAAATGGTAACATCCTTGCCCATCCGGCCAAGCACAAGTCCCAGCGCCTTTACCGAACCGACACAGTCGCCGTCAGGCATTACATGCCCGGCAACGACCAGCTTTTTTGCATTATTAAGCAATCCTGCAATAGAACGCAGGTCAGTCATTTACTGTGTATTCCTTTCCTTCGTTGATCTCCTTTAACAACTCCATCACGCGTATACTCTGCACAACCGAGGTGTCCAATTTAAACGATATATCCGGTGTATGCCTCAACCTGATCCTTTTTCCAAGCTCGCTTCTTATATATCCGTGCGCTTTTGACAGAGCCTTCATTGTTGCATTTTGCTCATCTGCGGATCCGTAAATACTTACATGAATCTTAGCGCTGCTCAGGTCGGATGATACCACTACCCTGGTAATGGTGATAAAACCCATCCGAGGGTCTTTAATTTCGTTATGCAGCATTGCCGAAAATTCTTTTTTTATGGTTTCCGCAAGACGCTCAGGCCTGTAGGACATTTTTTTACCCCCAAATCTTGGAGCCAGATTAAAATACTATAGTTCTCTTTTAATTATTTCGGTGGCAACTGCTTCTATAATATCTCCTTCTTTGATTTCATTAAACTTTTCCACGGCCAGCCCGCATTCATAACCCTGCATGACTTCGCGTACATCGTCCTTGAAACGCTTAAGTGAATCAAGCTTTCCTTCAAAGACGACCTTGTCCTCGCGGATAACCTTCACTTTGGCATCCCGGGTTATCTTTCCCTCAGTCACATAACATCCTGCGATAGTGCCAATTCTGGAAGCACTGAATGTTTTTCTTACCTCGGCGCGGCCAATAACCACTTCCTTGTATTCAGGTTCCAATAAGCCGCTCATCGCAGCCCTGACATCGTTTATAGCGTCATAAATAACCCGGTACATACGCACATCAACCTTTTCAAGCTCGGCGGCGCGCCGGGCGTTAACGGACGGGCGCACATTAAATCCAACAATTATTGCATTGGAAGCAGAAGCAAGCAATATATCGGCCTCGCTAATCATCCCTACACCGCTGTGGATCGTGTTGACCCTTACTTCCTGGGTAGACAGAGCTTCCAAAGACTGCCTTAAAGCTTCCGCGGAACCCTGAACATCTGTCTTGATAATTATATTGAGCTCCTTGATCTGACCTTTTTCGATTTGTTTAAAAAGATCATCCAATGAGACTCTGGGTATAGAAGTTTTAATATTTTCTTCACGCTTACGCAATGTGCGTTTAGCGGCAATCTGACGGGCCATCTTTTCCTCAGCCACTGCATAAAAAGTATCTCCTGCTAATGGAACGTCGGAAAAACCCAATACTTCGACTGGCGTAGAAGGGCCAGCGTTCTTCAACCTGCGGCCCTGGTAGTCCATCATCGCCCTCACCCTGCCAGCTGCTGTACCGGCAATTATATTATCTCCTATATGGAGTGTGCCTTCCTGAATTAAAACTGTAGCTACAGGCCCGCGCCCCTTATCCAGTTTAGCCTCGATTATCGTACCCCGTGCCGATCGGTTTGCGTTGGTTTTTAAATCGTTTACTTCGGCAACCAAAAGAATCATCTCGAGCAATTCGCTCAAGCCCTGGCCGGTTTTCGCACTTACTGGAACACAGATAGTTTGGCCGCCCCATTCTTCAGCGATTAAACCATACTCTGTTAGTTCTTGCTTGACTTTTTCCACATTAGCGCCTGGTTTATCGATTTTATTAATAGCTACTATAATAGGAACTTCGGCTGCTTTAGCGTGGTTTATAGCTTCAATGGTCTGAGGCATGACACCGTCTTCCGCAGCGATTACCAGAACAGCAATATCTGTTATCTGCGCGCCTCTTGCCCGCATTGCTGTAAAAGCCTCGTGGCCCGGCGTATCAATAAAAGTTATCTTTTTATTCTTCCTTTCCACTTGATAGGCGCCGATATGCTGGGTAATTCCTCCCACTTCACTGGCTATAACATTAGTTTCCCTGATTGCGTCCAGCAATGATGTTTTACCGTGGTCAACATGCCCCATTACAGTTACAACGCAGGGCCTTGACTGAAGGTTGGCGGTATCCTCTTCGTTTTCCTGCTCAAGCATTGCCTCCTGATCAAGTTCTATCTTCACCTGAACTTCAAAGCCAAGTTCTCCTGCGACTATGACAGCTGTCTCATTATCTATTTCCTGATTTATTGTGGCCATAACCCCCAAAGCCATCAGCTTTTTAATTACTTCGGCGGGGCTCTTTCTCATTTTTGAAGCCAGTTCCTGTATGGTAACAGTTTCACCGATGACAACCGGTTTCTTTTCAACAGGACGAGGCGGTACTGGTCTCTGGGATTGACCCGGTACACGCCTTCCCCCGGCAACAGGACGCAATTTTTGTTCAGCCGTACGTTGATCACGCCATCCCTTGCCTTTGCCAAAGGGCCCTTGCCCCGCCGGCCGGGCCTTCTCACCTTTTTGTTTATCCGGCCTTGTTACTACTCTCTCCTGCGCTTTTACCTCATCCGGCACCTTGGGAACTTTGAGCTGTTCCGGTTTCAGTTTGGGAACGGGCAGACCTTTTGCATCCCGGACGGGACGGCCGGCGCCCGCAACGGGACTTCTCTGATTCCTTATCCCACTTTGGGTTTCTCCTCTTGCCGGAGGAGACTGCGGCTTTCCCGGACGCGGGGTATATCCCTGAGAAGGTTTGTTAACAGTCCGCTCACGCAGCGGCTCCTGAACCGGCCTGGAAACAGTTCCGGCTGCCGGCTCTTTGGCCTCCCCCGCCGGTTGTACTGACGGCTGGGTTGGTTGTACCGCCGGCGGCGCTGGCTGAACCGCTGGCTGAGCTGCTTTTGCGTGTAAAATATCGCCCTTTAAAAACGGCCGTTCTTGAAAACGCCGGTCCGGAGGCCTTGCAGGAACCCGGTCTACCAATCCAGTACCGGAAGTATACTTAGAATCCCGCCATTTTCTGTCCGCCCCTGGATCGGTTTTTGCAGTATCCGGGGTTGACGGTTTTGGCTCAATTTGAACCTTTACCGCCCTTTCTTTTTCGAACTCCTCCCGCAGGCGCTCTTCATCTTTCTCATCAACTGTGCTTGCGTGTGATTTCACGGTTATACCGAGAAGCGACAACCTTCTAATCATTTCCTTGCTTTCTATCTTAAATTCTTTGGCTAACTCGTGTACCCGTTTTTTTGCCATGAATCCACCTCCCCAGTCTATAAGGCAACTAACTTTGCAAAACCCCGGCCTTCAAAGCTTCTAAAATCTCTTTGGGAACAGGCTGTCCGAATGTTCTTTCCAGACGTTTTACTTTAATTGCTTTTTGGATGCATTCGAATCCGGGACAGACATAAGCGCCCCGTCCCGCTTTTTTGCCTGTAGGATCTATTTCAATTATTCCCTCGGGAGTACGAACAAGACGAATCAGTTCTTTTTTGGGCCGTTTTTCCTGACAGCCAAGGCATACCCGAAAAGGTATTTTTTTAACTCTTGTCATCAACAGTCCGACTCCTTATTCCGCGTAATCCTGCGCATAACCGGCATACTCGCGCTGGTAGATTTCCTCCATTTGAGATTCACTTTTAATGTCGATCTTCCAGCCAGTGAGTTTTGCAGCCAACCGGGCATTTTGCCCTTCTTTACCAATAGCCAATGAGAGCTGAAAGTCGGGGACGATAACCCGCGCTACTTTTTCTTCCTCCCAGATCTCTACCGCGACAACCTTCGCAGGGCTCAATGAGGCGGCAACACATTTGGAAGAATCCGGATCCCATTTGATTACATCAATTTTTTCTCCGTTCAACTCATTTACAATCGCCTGAACCCGCATTCCTTTGGGACCCACACATGCGCCAACCGGGTCAATATTTTCATCCCTTGAAAATACAGCTATCTTTGAGCGGTAACCAGCTTCCCGGGCAACCGATTTCAACTCCACAATTCCTTCAAAAAGTTCCGGAACCTCCAGTTCAAAAAGCCTTTTCAATAGCCCTGGATGTGTTCTGGAGACAAAGACCTGAGGTCCCTTGGTGGTTTTCTTAACTTCCAAAATATATGCCTTAATTCGATCACCCTGCCGGTGTGTTTCCCCGGGGATCCTTTCATTTGCCGCAAGTATCGCTTCTGCTTTTCCAAGCTCTATATAAACGTTTTTTTGTTCTACTCTCTGGACAACCCCGGTAATAACGTCTCCTTCACGGTTCATATATTCCTTGTAGACGAGGTTCCGCTCAGCTTCGCGTATTCTTTGCATAACTACCTGTTTTGCTGTCTGCGCTGCAATTCGTCCAAAATTCCGTGGGGTTACCTCATTCTCAATTACTTCTCCCAACTGGTAACGGGGATCCAGTGCTTGAGCTTCTTCAATTGATATTTCCAACTTGGGGTCGAGAACTTCCTCTACTATAACATGTTGGGCAAAAACCTGGTAATCGCCTGTTTCCCTGTTTATCTGCACCCGCGCGTTTTGTGCGGATCCAAAATTTCTTTTATAGGCAGAAAGCAGGGCCGCCTCGATTGTTTCCAGTAGAATATCAACCGGCACTCCTTTTTCTTTCTCTAAAGCGTTAAGCGCTTCCAGAAACTCACTGTTCACCCTTAGGTACCCCCTTACCTCCAAAAACTTCCGCGACTAAATGAGCGAAAGCTACATTTTGCAAGTTAATCAAGATGTTTTTATTCTTCTTTTTCTGATCTCTTAGAATAAGAGTTGTTTCGGCAAGATCAATCAGATGCCCGGTATGTTCTTTTTCCCCTTCCTGCGGTTTGAAAGTAGTGATTTTTACCAGACTTCCCCGAAAACGTATAAAATCTTCGATTGATTTTAAAGGTCTCTCAATACCGGGTGAAGAGACCTCTAAAATATAAGCATGCTGTATTGGATCGTGACTGTCCAAAACACCGTCCAGTTTCTGTGATAACGCCTGACAATCATCCAGTGTTACTCCGCCTTCTTTGTCTATAAACACTCTAAGGTACCAACTACCCCCTTCTTTATTGTATTCCACGTCTACCAGTTCCAAACCGAGCTGGCCGGCTAAAGGCGCCGCCAGTTCGCTTATAAAAGCGGTGACCTTTTTTTGAACCATAGGGGGAAAACCCTCCCAATAAATATAATGGTTATTAAACCAAATCCAGTTATAAGACGAAAGAGTGGGCAATTCCCCACTCTTTAGAAACTTCTTTCCAATCTGATGCTAAGTATAACACAAAAAAACAGTCTTAGCAAGAAATAAATCTCATCTTAACGGAGGCTGATCACCTGTTTTTTGATCTATCCGGTGTATCCCCGGTAAAGCAGCCAGCTTTTTTAATACTGTGATCAGGTCAATTTTGTAGGGGGTTTTTACCGTAACTTCAACTATACATCTCTCTTCCCCATCCTTTTTACTGAGGTTGATATACTTTACCTGCACACCAGATTCCTCAAGTGTGGGGCTGATTTTATCGATATCCTCCGAGTTGCTGTCCACTTCAATGAGGATGACATTGTCACGGTGCCCGCCGCGCATCAAATCTTCAACAGAACCCAGGACAATTAAAGCAAACAATACTAAAAAGGTACTTGTCGCAGCCATAAGGTAAAAACCGCCCCCTACAGCCAGGCCGACACAAGCTACAACCCAGAGACTCGCGGCAGTCGTCAGGCCTCTGACAACAGACCCCTCGCGTAAGATTGCGCCGGCGCCTAAAAAACCAATTCCGCTGATTACCTGGGCGGCAATCCGTCCCGCATCTCCATGATAAAGAAAAAACATCTGTTCGGAAATCAGCATGCATACAGCAGCGCCGATACAAACCAGAACGTGCGTCCGGAAACCGGCGGAATACTTGAGCGCCTTCATATAGATTCGTTCGCGCTCTAAACCTATAACTCCACCCAAGACAAAAGCGAGCATAAGCCGGATAATTATTTCCTTTTCACCGATCATTGCCCTTGCACTCCGGATTTATCCTTAATTATACGGGGATTGGGCCGCTGACACATTCACATTCCCCGGTTTTTCTTTCACCGCTAGATTCTGGCCGCCTCCAGGTTTACGGAATCTATATAACTCTCAATTATCCTTATAACTGACTGAGCGGCCAGAGGTTTACCCATGTGTGAAGCAGAAACAGACATCTTTTGTAAGCGGCGGGGTTCATTCAAGAATTCTTCTGCTTTATTGATCAGGTCCTTTATATTGCCGGCCTGTACAGCGGCTCCCGCCCTGCACAGAAACTCCGCATTGCGGACTTCCTGGCCTGGAATCGGATCAACTATGAAGATCGGCAGCCCCTTGGCCAGCGCTTCCGCACAGGTTAGGCCGCCTGCCTTACCGATCATTAAATCCGCAACTGACATTAATTCATGGACGTTATCAGCAAACCCCAGCACTTTTACCGGATTCCTGAAACCAGGGGCCATACGCTCCAGCTTGGCCCGCAATGTTTCGTTGTAGCCTGTAACCACAATCACCTGGCAGGGAATGCTGCCGTCTCCCAGAGCCTTGACTATATCGGAAATCGGCCCCATACCCAGGCCGCCCCCCATAACCAGTATGGTCTTCAGCTTCCGCTGCAAAGAAAGTTTTGACTTTATTTCGGACTTATCAACCGAATTTAAGAAACAACTGCTAATAGGTATTCCACAGGCGTGGACACTATCCAAATTAAAATTATAATCCTTAAAAGTCATTTTAATTTCCTCGGCGGCAACCGAATACAAGTCCACCCCGGGAAAAACCCAGAAAGGGTGTACTGTAAAATCAGTAAGGATACCAACCAGCAGACCTGTATATTCACCCCGCTCCTTTAACCTGTTTAAAACACCAATCGGGAATGGATGCGTGCAGATTATAACTTGCGGAGAATAAACATTCAGCAACTGGTTAAGCCTCGGGGCGGTTACAACATTTAAAACCCTGTTAAATTCTTCCCTGGCAGTGCCTTGAAGAATACTCTCTTTTTCAGCCAGGCGGTAAAGATAGCCATAAAAGGCGGGAGTAATTCTTAAAATCTCCATGTAAGTATTGCTGACCATTTTATCCCAAATGGGATTTGTAGAACGAAATGTATCAAGTATATTAACTTCTGTATAAGGATCCCTTTTTAAAATCGCCTCTTTTACGGCCATTGCCGCCCGCATGTGGCCTTCTCCAATTGAAACCGATAAAACAAGAACCCGTTTCAACATGATTTTCTCCATCCTGCTAGATTTGGCTGCAATATTCCTTTACAAAGCTAACTATTTGTTCAAAAGGGATTGTAACAGTCTGGCCGGTTTTGCGTTGAAACACCTCTATACTGCTGCTTTCAACCGCTTGCTTACCGATAATAAGACGCAAAGGATAACCGATCAGATCAGCGTCTTTAAATTTAACGCCGGCCCGTTCCTGACGGTCATCCAAAACTGCTTCCACACCTTCGTTTAACAGCAATTCATAAACTTTTTCCGCAAGCAGAGTTTGCTCACTTTCCCGGTTATTTACGGGAACAACCAGCGCCTGAAAGGGGGCTATGGCAACCGGCCAGATTATTCCGTTGCCGTCATGGTTTTGCTCTACAGCCGCGGCCATGGTACGCGTTACGCCAATACCGTAACTCCCCATGCAAATAGGAATACTGCTGCCCTTCTCGTCAAGATAATTGGCTCCAAGGGCTTTGCTGTACTTGTAGCCAAGTTTGAAAACCTGCCCCACCTCAATCCCCCTTGCTTCTTCCAAAGCGGAACCGCAGATTGGGCAGGGATCGCCTGCCTGTACCTGGCGCAGGTCGGCAACCAGATCCGGTTCAAAATCGCGATCCGGGTTGATATTTATAAAATGCGCGTCGTCTTTATTCGCCCCCGAAACAGCGTTGGCCATCTCCATAACTTCCAAATCAGCAACCAGCCTTAAACCTTTTAAACCCACCGGACCGGCAAAACCGACTCTTGCGCCGCTTAACCTTTCCACTGACTCAGCGTCAGCCAAATCACACCTGAGCACACCGAGCGCTTTTTGAAGCTTTACCTGATTGATAATACGGTCGCCTCTTACAAGAACCGCCGCGTATCCGGCCTCTGTTTCATAAAGCAGGGTCTTGATCAGTTTTTGAGGTTCAACGCCCAAAAATAAAGTTACTTCCTCGACAGTCCGCTTCCCCGGCGTAGCCACTTCCGACAGCAGACGAGGTTCCTCCAAATCAATTCTTTTCTTTGGAGGCGCCGATGCTCTTTCTACATTGGCCGCATAACCACAGGGCGGCTGGCTGCAAAAGACCAGCAATGCTTCCCCCGTTTCAGCCAGAACCATAAACTCATGCGTATCGCTGCCTCCAATTGCACCCGAATCAGCTTCTACCGGGCGGAAATAAAGGCCGCAGCGTTCAAAAATCCGTCTATATGCGCTAAACATTTTCTGATAGCTGACCTCCAGGCCGGCTTCGTCGCGATCAAAAGAATAAAGGTCTTTCATAATGAACTCACGCCCGCGGATTAATCCAAACCGGGGCCTGCGTTCATCACGGTATTTATTTTGGATCTGGTAAAGCAACAGCGGAAGCTGCCTGTATGATTTAACCTCGTTGCGGACCAGGTCCGTGATTATTTCCTCGTGGGTGGGCCCAAGACAAAATGTCCTTCCGTGCCGGTCTTTTAAGCGGAATAATTCCGGACCGTAAACATCCCACCGTCCCGATTCCTGCCAGAGCTCGGAAGGCTGGATGATTGGCATGATAATTTCCTGGGCTCCCCGGCTGTTCATCTCTTCCCTGACTATCGCCTCAATTTTTTTAATAACTTTTAAACCCAGCGGCAGTAAGGTATATACACCTGCTGCAGCTTTGCGGATAAAGCCCGCCCTTAATAAAAGTTGGTGGCTTATTATTTCGGCCTCAGCAGGCGCCTCTCGTAATGTGGGAAGCAGCATTTGTGAAACTCTCATTTTAAATCACCCCGGTCAAGATTATTGTTTGGCCCGTTTTTTGTAATTAAATACATAATCATCTTCGTATTTTATGTTTTAAATCGCTGTTTGCGCCGCCAACTGCTCCGCTTCCCGGACAAGCTCGCTGACAAGTTCTTTTTCCTGCACCGATCTGATGACTTTCCCCTGTCGAAAAATCAAACCGGTTCCCTTTCCTCCGGCCACACCGAGATCGGCGTTTTTTGCTTCCAGCGGGCCGTTCACAACGCAGCCCATCACCGCTATTTTTAATGGCGCGGTGATACCTTCCAGCCTTTCTTCAATTTCAGCGGCTATTTTAATTAGATCAATCTGCGTTCGCGCGCAGGTCGGGCACGAAATAAGTTCAATACCCCTTGCACGCAAACCGAGAGATTTTAAGATATCATAACCGACTTTTACTTCCTCAAGCGGGCTTCCGGTCAAAGACACCCTGATTGTATCGCCGATTCCCTCTGAGAGAAGGATTCCAATACCAACGGCAGATTTTACAGCCCCGGAACGCAGCGTGCCCGCCTCGGTAACCCCCAAATGAAGCGGGTAGTCCGTTTTTTCGGAAAGCATCTGATAAGCCTTAAGCATCATAGGCACATCCGAAGACTTGACAGACACTTTAAGATCAAAAAATCCTACTTCCTCAAACAGGTGGATTTCCCGTAAGGCGCTTTCCACAAGCGCTGAGGCTGTAGGCTTACCATATTCATCTAACAGGTTCTTTTCCAGTGAACCGGCATTTACCCCGATCCGTATCGGCACTTTTCTTGCTTTGGCCGCTGCGGCAATTTTAAAAACCTTTTCCCTGCTGCCGATATTTCCCGGATTGATGCGCAGCCCGTCAACACCTCTGTCAAGGGCGGCAAGGGCAAGGCGGTAATCAAAGTGAATGTCTGCAACCAGCGGGATATTTATCTTGTCTTTTATTAATGATAAAGCATCGGCCGCTTCCAGATCCGGGACAGCAACCCTGATAATCTCACAACCTGCGAGAGTTAACTTATTAATCTGCTCAACAGTAGCTGCCACATCCCTGGTATCGGTATTGGTCATGGACTGGACGGATATTGGAGCTCCGCCCCCGACCTGCACTGTTCCAAGCCGGACAGGCCGGGTCTTTTTGCGTTCCATAGAAAAATCCTTTCTTATATGTCTAAAACCTGACCGTTAAAATCACTTCTGGATTATCTGCAGCACATCGTTGTAAGTAACAAACACAAAAAACAGCAGCAGAATTCCAAATCCGATCAGGTGAACAAGATTTTCCTTTACCGGATCAACCGGCCGGCCACGAAGCCATTCTATGACTAAAAACATTATTCTGCTTCCATCTAAAGCGGGAATGGGAAAAAGGTTAAACAGGCCTAAATTTATACTTAAAAACGCAGCCATCTGCAACAGGTTAGAAATGCCGAACCCGACCGCATTTTTAATCTCATAAACAATCCTGACCGGCCCGCCAAGCTCAGCGGGTAATTTGCCCGTAATCATCTGGCCAATCAAATCTATTATTAAAACGACAAACCTCCCCGTGTATTCCACCCCTCTGGCAAGGGCACTAAAAGGATCCAGGCGTTGATTCTGGAAAGCCGGGTAGATGCCCATTTTACCCTGGCCATTTTCATCATGGTCGGTCAGGACAAGAATCTTTTGCTGCTCCCCGGAGCGTCTCACGGTTACTGTAATAACCTGGTCAGGATGGGCGTTAATAATTTCAGACATCTTCTCCCATCTGTTGACCTGTACCTTGTCAATCGCAACAATTTTGTCACCGGCTTTTAAGCCGGCCAATTCCGCAGGCCCGCCGGGGACGAGCTTCTCCACAATTGTGCTGGGCATCGGAAACCCTGAATAAATAAAGACTGCAGCAAACAAAAGGACAGCCAGCACAAAATTCATCAGCGGACCGGCAGAAATAACCGCAACCCGCTGAAGCACCGTCTTCTTATTAAAGGACCTCTCATCATCAACCGGGACTTCATCGTCCGGCTCCATACCGGCCATGCGCACGAAACCGCCAATCGGAAACACCCTCAGGTTGTATGTGGTTTCGCCTTTTACAAAACTGGCCAGCTTCAAGCCAAACCCGATACTGAACTCCTGAACTTTTATTCCCACCCGTTTTGCAACAATAAAGTGACCGAATTCATGAAATATAATCATCAACCCGAAAATAACAACGGTAGCCAAAATTGTTTGTATTGCTAGCACTCGACAATCTCCCTCGCTTGCTGCCGCGCCCAGCTGTCGGCAGCAAAAATATCGCTAATGTCAGTATACTCCCTAACCTGGTGCATATCCATAACCTCGTCAATAATTTCTGGAATGCGAGCAAACCCTACTTTTTCTGCTAAAAAATACTCAACTGCAACCTCATTCGCGGCATTTAAAACAACCGGCATTGTGCCTCCCTCCCGGCAGGCCTCAATAGCCAGGGAAAGGCAGCGAAAGCGCTTCAAATCCGGACTTTCGAAAGTTAACTCCCCTGTAATATCCCAGTTTATTCTTGGCAGTTCATTAAACCAGCGAGAGGGATAAGTAAGCGCGTACTGGATGGGTATGCGCATATCCGGAGCTCCAAGCTGGGCTAAAGTTGAACCGTCAACGAATTCGACCATGGAATGAATGATGCTCTGAGGATGAATTAACACTTTTATCCTGTCATAATTTATATCGAACAGCCATCTGGCTTCAATTATTTCCAAACCCTTATTCATTAGAGTCGCCGAATCAATAGTTACCTTGCGGCCCATCTTCCAATTAGGATGATCAAGCGCCATTTTCACGGTCACACCTGATAAATCGGCCGGGCTTAAGCGAAATGGACCACCCGAAGCAGTCAGAAGTATCCGGGCGACTTCATCCCCGGGGACTCCGTCCAAACACTGCCAGATTGCCGAATGCTCGCTGTCCAGCGGCAAAATATTTACATTCGCCCGGACAGCCATCTCCATGACCAGCCCACCCGCTGTCACAAGTGTTTCTTTATTTGCCAGGGCTATGTCCTTGCCTGCCTTGATCGCCGCCAGCGTTGGAATAAGGCCGGCAATACCGGGCACAGCTATAATTACAATATCCGCCTGCGCATCCGCTGCCGTACTGATCAAACCCGGCTCTCCCCGGCTCAATTCCGGCAGGTCATTTTTGTCAAGGTTTTTTAAAAGTTCCCCGGTTTCTTTTTCATCGGCCATGGATACTATTTCAGGATGAAACTCCCGGATTTGTTCCAGCATAACGCGCCAGTTGCTTCCCGCAGCCAACCCAACAACACGAAATTCCGACGGGAACCGGCGAATCACCGACAGCGCCTGACGGCCAATGGACCCGGTACTTCCGATAATAGAAATTTTTTTCATAGTTTAAAAACCCCGTTTTACTTGGCCCTACTTGTGAAATATACTTTAACAGCCGCCTGGATTATAATTAACAGGATCGGGCCTAAAATCAGACCGGCTGCGCCGAACGCTTTCAAGCCGGCATATATGGCCAGCAGGACGGCAAGAGGATGAAGCCCCAAACTTTGAGCAACTACCCTTGCTTCCAGCATCTGACGCACTCCCCAGACAAGAGCGTAGATAAACAGTAATTTTATCGCAAATGAAGTATGGCCGCTGATAAAGGACCAGGTTGCCCAGGGGAGAAAAATAGTAGCAGGACCTAAAACAGGTATTAAATCGAAAATACCGATTAACAAACCCGTCGTCAATGCAAAGTCCACGCCGATTAATTGCAGCCCTACAATACTTTGAATAGTCGTCAGGGAAATTAAGACAAACTGAGCCCTTAGATAACCAAGAAAAGCGTTGATTACTTCCCGGCTCATCGTTATTGCCCGTGTTCCCCAGGGAGCAGGCACATATTTCATCCAGAACTGGACAATATCCTCTTTATCACGGCTGATGAAAAATGTAGCTATTAGGGCGACCACTGTAATCATCACTGCGCCGGGCAGCGCTGTCACGATATGCAGCAGTGAATTTGCAAATGAACTGACCAAATCGGACAGCCAGTTGGTAATATCGCCTACTCTTTCCTGGAAACGGTCGGTAACCGCCGGTGGAAGCTGAAAATAGAAAATTTTACCCTGCTCAATCAAATGGCTTATATAATCCTGTACAGGAATAACATATTTTGGAAGCGCAACTGATAAGTCGCTTAATTCCTTGGCAAGCCTGAAAATAAGAACCGTCAGCAGGGAGCCAATCCCGCCGATCAGCACAATCATTGCCACACCAATAGCCAGCGGCTTGATTAATCTTGCCTTTTCGTTCAGGAACCTGACAAATGGCTCTATAATAACGGCCAGGATTACAGCAAGGATAAATGGCGTCAGCAGAACAAAGATAAACTTTATAATCACCATTATTTCCGGAACAATATACTTCCAGACCAGATACAATAATAAAAGTGTTGCTGTCACCGCCGCCAACTTTAAATACCGGGGCACCCGCTCCACCTCTATCCCATGATCAACTTAAGTACATAATAGTATACTAAGGGTGATGTAAATAAAATACTATCCACTCGATCCAATATACCTCCATGACCGGGGAAAAAAGTTCCTGCGTCCTTAACCCCAGCCTGCCTTTTAATTCCTGATTCAACTAAATCGCCTATCTGAGCTACAATACCCAAAAACAGCCCCAGTAAAACAAGCTGAGGCAATGGTAAAAACGGATAAATATATTTAAAAACAAAGACCACAATTATACTGCCCAGGATACCGCCGATTGATCCCTCAATAGTCTTTCCGGGACTTAAAGCAGGAAATAAAGGGTGTCTCCCAAAATTTTTTCCGATCAGAAAGGCCATTGTATCGTTAACCCAGGTGCCAAACAGCATAAGGGTAATCCAAATCCAACCGTTGGGGAGAGTGCGCAGAAGATAAACATAAACCAAAAGACTGATGTATAGGGTTGAAAGCAGGCCTGTGGACACTTCCTGGAGCGAACAACCCGGGTAAGAAAACATAAACCAGCATAAAAATATAAAAACAACAGACACAAGCGCCCCGGCAAGCCCAGTATCACCATAAAGATAGACACTCCCCAAAAGGAGTACGACTCCTGCCGCCATTAAGAAATAAGGAATATTCAAATCAATGCGGCTCAACATACGCTTGGATTCCAGCATTGCCAAAAACATTAACAGCGCGCAGAGGGCGATTAGGAATAACCCGCCCTGCCAGACCAGCAGTATTACTAAAGGAACAGCTATTAACGAACTTATAACCCTGGTCATAGACCTTTCCACCAGTTCTAAGATAATCCGCCAAAACGCCGTTCCCGCCGCTGGTAATCTATAAGGGCTTGTAAAAGATGGATCCGGCGAAAGTCTGGCCAAAGTACGGGAGTAAACCAAAATTCAGTGTATGCAATCTGCCAGAGCAAAAAATTACTTACCCTGTAGTCTTCGGAAGGCCTGATCAATAAATCGGGATCAGGCTGCCCTGCCGTAAAAAGGTTTGAGGAAACCAGGGTTTCATTAATATCCCCGGGGTTAAGCTCACCTTGACACATTCTTTGGCTGATGGAGCGCAAAGCTTCTACTATTTCATTCCGGCCGCCATAATTCAGAGCGAGGTTTAATGTCAAACCCTGGTTGTTATGGCTCCGTTCCCGGGCCAGAAGCACACTTTTTTTAGCTGCTTCAGGAAGGTCTTCAATATGTCCGATTGCCATAACACGTATATCGTTGTCACATAGTTCGTCTAATTCTTTTTGAAGGTACTCCACCAATAATTCCATGAGAGTGTTGACCTCCTCCTGAGGCCTTTTCCAGTTCTCGGTAGAGAAAGCATAAACGGTAAGAATGCGAATCTTTAACTCAGCGCAAAGTTTAACTATATCGCGCAGCGACTCCACGCCTGCCCTGTGGCCTATGCTCCTGGGCAAACCGCGCCTTTGCGCCCACCGGCCATTCCCGTCCATAATAACTGCTATATGTTTGGGTAAGCGGCTCCTATCCAGGATAGACAGGTAATGCTTTTCATCAGGGGCGGTCCTCCTTTTAAAAAATATATTTAAAACAGCGTTCGCCATGTTTCCCAGCATCAAACATGTGCCTCCCGCCCATGGCCGGTTCTTAAACGAAAGTAAATGCAACCCCCTCAGTAAAAAGAGGGGGCCTAAAAACTTTTTCTCCTCTTTACTCCTCCACAATCGCCTCTGTCGGGCATGATTCCACGCAGGTACCACATTCTGTACACTTTTCCTGATCAATCACATATATTTCACCCTCAATTATTGCTTCGTTTGGACAAGATTCCAGGCAGGTTCCACAACCCAGGCATTCATCTGTAATCCGGTAAGCCACCTGTCTACACCCCCTTTCTCCAATTCTGGTAAGCTATGGTGAGCATTATTTTGTTTTCATTGATAAACTTGCTGCGAACAACCCTTAAAGACCCATCCGGATTTCCTGAAGGCGGTTTCGTAAAAGCTGTTTCAACCTCTAACCCTTCTTTTTCGCAGACAGCCCTGGCCTGTTCAAATTCTAAAGCTAAAACATCGGGCTGCTTCATACCTGCATAATCTCCTGTTCCTTGAGTTTTACCAGGGCATCAATTTCCTTGATGTATTTATCTGTTTGCTTTTGTACCTCGTCTTGAAAACGGCGCAGATCATCCTCCGAAATATCTCCATCTTTTTCCTCTTGCTTTAAAAGGTCATTTGTATCCCGGCGGACATTACGAACTGCCACCTTGCCTTCCTCGGCTTTCTTTTTAAGCAGTTTTACCAGTTCTAACCTTCTTTGCTGAGTTAACTGAGGAATAGCTAACCTGATTATAGTTCCGTCGCTGCTCGGATTTATCCCAAAGTCCGATTTCATAATTGCCTTTTCAATATCCGGCAGGGCTGCTTTATCCCAAGGCTGAATGATTAAAAGCCTGGCTTCGGGTGCGGTAACACTGGCAAGCTGATTAACAGGCATCATGTTGCCGTAATATGATACCATGATTTTATCCAGCAGCGCCGGTGTCGCTCTTCCAGCCCGCAGTGAGGCAAATTCCTTTTTAATCACCTCAACGCTTTTTTTCATATTGGATTCGGATTCCTCAATGAACGGATTACTCAACCGGTACACCTCCAACATAGGTGCCTATATTCTCACCTAAAACAGCTTTTTTTATATTTCCAACTTCATTTAAATTAAAAACCAGTACCGGAATATTGTTGTCCATACACAATGACGTGGCTGTTGCATCCATTACAGCAAGACCTTTGTTCAGCACATCGATGTAGGTCAACCGCTCAAACCTTTTGGCCAGCGGGTTTTTTAAAGGATCTTCGTCATAAACTCCGCTTACCATTTTTGCCATCAAAATGGCCTCTGCTTCAATCTCCGCTGCACGCAGGGCGGCGGTGGTATCTGTAGAGAAGTACGGGTTGCCTGTGCCGCCCGCAAAAATAACCACCCGTCCTTTCTCCAGATGCCGGATAGCCCTGCGGCGTATATATGGCTCAGCCACTTCACGCATTTCTATAGCTGATTGAACGCGGCTGGCTACTCCCCGTTTTTCAAGAGCATCCTGCAAAGCGAGGGAATTGATAACAGTAGCAAGCATTCCCATATAATCAGCCGCTGCCCTGTCCATACCTTTTGCGCTTCCGGCAACACCCCTCCAGATATTACCGCCGCCGACAACAACCGCCATCTGTATATCCATCTGAACTACTTCCTGAATTTGGGCGGCAATCGACTTGACCACGTAAGGATCTATTCCGAAGCCAAGGGAGCCTGCCAGGGCTTCTCCGCTTAGCTTCAGAACGACACGCTTATATTTGGGAATACCCGAATTAGACATAACGCAGGGTTATCCCCCTTTTCTTAATTGATTCCCGCTTAACCCTCACCAAGTTCAAAACGGGTAAATCTTCTTACAACAATATTTTCGCCCAGGCGCATAATTCTTTCGTTTAGAATCTGCTGCACTGTCAGATCGGGATTTTTAATAAAAGACTGCTCAAGAAGGCAGTTTTCCTTAAAAAACTTTTCCAACCGTCCATCCACAATCTTTTGGATAATCTTTTCAGGTTTTCCCTCATCCTTGACCTGCGCCGCCAGAATCTCCCTTTCTTTTTGGACTTTCTGTTCCGGGACATCCTCCCTTCGGACGAATTCCGGCTTGGCTGCAGCTACCTGCATCGAAAGTTCATGGACAAGGGATCGGAAATCATCAGTTTTCGCTACAAAATCAGTTTCACAGTTCACTTCAATTAAAACACCTATCCGGCCAGCCAGGTGGATGTAAGAATCGACCAATCCTTCACTGGCTACCCGGCCTGCCTTTTTTGAAGCAGCGGCCAGACCTTTTTCCCGGAGGTAATCGATTGCCTTCTCCACATCGCATCCAACATCATTTAATGCCCTCTTACAATCCATTATTCCCGAACCTGTGCGCTCGCGCAACTCTTTAACCATTGCTGCAGTTACTTCAGCCATAGTCCCCTTGAATCCTCCCTTGTTAAACAGCAAAGTATTGGCATATATTTCCTTCTTAACTAAGTATTTTAACCATTGCCCTCCGCAAAAAAACCTTTATAGAAAAACGCAGGAGATTCCTCCCGCTTAATAAACATACTCATACCGAATTAAAGCGCCTCTTCCAGTTGCTCTCCCTGTTTGCCTTCTAAATAGGCGTCTGCCATTTTACTGGTTAACAACCGGACTGCACGGATAGCGTCGTCGTTTCCCGGAATAACATAGTCAACTTCTTCCGGATCACAGTTTGTATCCACAATTGCTACGATAGGTATTTCCAATTTACGTGCTTCAGCCATTGCAATTCTCTCTTTGCGGGGATCAATCACGAAAATTGCATCGGGAGGCTTTTTCATGCTTTTTATACCACCAACAGATTTCTGCAGCTTCTCTTTTTCCCGCATCAGGCCTGCAACTTCTTTCTTGGGCAGCGCTCCAAAGGTGTTGTCATTCTCCATCTGTTCCAATTCGCGCAAACGGTCTATGCGGGCACGGATTGTCTGAAAATTTGTCAGCATACCGCCCAACCAGCGCTGATTAACATAAAACATGCCGCACCTGTCGGCCTCTTCTTTAACCGCATCCTGTGCCTGTTTTTTGGTTCCCACAAAAAGAAGAGTTCCCCCATCTGCGGCAACTTGTTTAACATAATTATAAGCTTCCTCTATTTTTTTTACGGTCTTCTGTAAATCTATAATATATATTCCGTTCCTGTCCGTAAAAATATATGGAGCCATTTTGGGATTCCATCGCCTTGTTTGATGTCCGAAGTGCACCCCTGCCTCCAAGAGCTGCTTCATTGAAATTATAGCCAATAGTCCACCTCCCCCCTATGGTTTTTTAACCTCCGCCACTGTCATCTTTACCGGCAAACCCCCCGGCTGAAGGGGCAACCTTGCCGGAAATCCAAAAGGCGTGTGTATTTAACACCGGAAGTATTTTAACATAAACTCTCAGGCAACGCAAGGAAATGAAGCAAAAGAACCCCTTTATCAGGCTATAAAATGCTTATAATAAGCGGCGGTTTTTTAGGCTGGTTTATTGAGATATTTTCTTGAAAAAACTGGATTACAGTCTAAATGTGCCTGGTCAGACCGTCACTTTCAAAAATATTTTCGAAAAAAGAAGGATTTAAGAGGATTCTTCAGAATATTTCTATTTAATAATAGGTTAAACTTGATATAATAAAGAGTGGTGATTGTGTTTGGCAGCTGAAGTTAATAACAAAAAGGAATTTGATACACCTGGAGGGCCGGTAGCAATTGAAGGCCCTGTAGAAAGAGATTATATCGCCTCCTTGACAATAGATGAAAATCTAAACAATTTTCGAAACCCTATCCGTCAAAAGGAAGCATTAATGATCGTGGCCGACTTGCCGGAAGGGTTGGTCTATATTGCCAGGCAAGGCCGGACAATTATCGGATACCTTAATTTCCATTACCCGAGCCGGTATTCGCGATGGAGCAGACACCCCCGCGTTCTCGAACTTGGCGCTATTGAAGTAAGCAAACAGTGGCAGCGCAAGGGAACTGCCACAGCTCTTCTTCAGGAAGCGTTTAAAAATGAAGCAATGGAAGACTATGTTGTAATAATCAACGAATTCCATCAGCATTGGGATTTAAAGGGAACCAAGCTGAACTTCTGGAATTACAGAAAAATACTCACTAAGATGTATATCCGTATGGGTTTTAAGCGAAAGCACACTGACGATCCGGAAATACTTGAGCATGCCGCTAATATGTTACTGGTCCGCATCGGCAAAAATCTGAACGAAGCTTATGTTAAAGCTATAGATGAACTCGCCTACCAGCAGTCCCTTGTGGATTAAAAACCTCTTTAAAAATTCGTTGTACTCTATACCTGTTTTTATGAAGTTGCTATCAAATGTAAAAGTTCATTAATTTTACTCACCTTCATTTAATCCCCACTTTAATAAACAGCATAAAGATCTCTCAAGCGGAAAACATATTTTCAAAAAGGAGATCTTTTATGTCGGGATTTTTAATGAAAATTATTGTTTGCCCCCTGATAATCTATATTTCGGGGTTTTTTTTAGACAAGTAATTTTAAATTTTTAAAAAATATTGCAGTCAGGTATTGCTTAAAATATAATAGTAATATATTGAAAAATTAAAATTTAACTTGCTATGAATAACAATTTGAGAAAGTGAGGTGTGGGAAATGCCAGTTTATACTTTTAAATGCAGGAATTGCGGACATACCTTTAAAGATCTGGTATCTGAAAAGGAAAGGCAAGTAACCTGTCCTTCCTGTAAAAGTACTCAAGTCGAGCAGCAGGTAAGCAAGCGAAAAGTAGTTGTTCCCATAGGCCTCACTACCAGTGCTCCCGGCGGATGATAGGTACTTAAAGAGCCGGGGTGCTCTGCATAAAATTACAGACGGACTTTGTTTTTTTTCAGGCGAAGGCTTTCCAGAGCATCTTGGAGCGCTTTTTCTTTTGTTTCAAAATGCTGTTTGTATTCTTCTCCCGTAAATTTTGGTTTTTCAACGTTCATAGACCTTCTACCAGCTTCCTCCCCCGCCGCCTCCAAACCCGCCGCCGGAAAACCCGCCGCCAAACCCTCCACTCCCTGAACCGCTTCCCCTGGGAGCAGAGAACATGGCTGATCCGACACTTGCTGCCATAGAGCTTACAGCTGTGCCGAACATATAAGGATGAAACACTCCAATACCGCCATGCGACACATACCAGTCAGGTTTTTCCTGGTAGACTCCCTCAAATGCCCTGGCCCAGTTTTTCGTCACGTCAAGCGCGATGGCATAAGGAAGGAACTTAGAGAAAAGCTGTTTATCTCCCAATTTCTCCAGCCTGTCCTTTTCGGCGCGGTTTAAAAATTCCTGAAAACCAAGGACTTCATTGTGAGCTAAAGCTCCCGCCCTTGTCTTGGCGGGCATCGCTTTCATAAAAGCAAGCACACACAGACAGGTCAATATCCCTGCAAAAATGCCTGTAGGCAGAATCCGGAAAAAGAATCCGGTAAAAACAATCAGCAGTCCCGCTATAAAACCGGCAATAAGATAAAAACTTCTTACACTCTGAGGGTTTTGAAGAAAATATTTTTTACTGACCAGCCCATCGTAAAGAGAATCCCTCAAAGCATCCAGATTCGTGTAAAATTTGTTTCTCAGATCGGAAACGAGGATATCCGGCATTCCTATAAAGATACGGTCCATCAGCAACTTTTCAAAAGGACTGAGCTCTTCGCCGGATTCCTTTATTTTAGTAAGGCTGAAGTCTGTTGCATCGATAATAAGCCCGTCTTTTTTAATTTCTTCAATTTTTATATACCCCTTGACAGCGAGACCGACAATGGCTGAAGTAATGTCCCGGGGATCCATTTTTTCGTCAACCAGGGTACCGGCTTCGGCAGGCGTCAGTGATTGACCGTTGAATTTAGGAGGCTCATACATAACCGGTACAGCCCCCCTTACTTTCGGGTCTCTGCCCCTTTTATACCACAGGTTAAACATCACTATTAAAGCGATTACCGGAAAAACGAAAATCCAGTTTTCCTGAAGGTTCAAAGCCCAGATAAATTTTTTCAGAGCGGATGGGGGAGAAACAATACCTTTGTCCCAGCCAAAAACAATCGTGAGTCCTTCCCCTGCATTAAGTTCCCTGGTGGTGTTAAACTGACCGGTGTTATACCCCGTTTCAATGCCTCCGGCTGTTTCAGTCGAACCTGCGGTGCCCGTATAACACGCCGCTTTAATGTTTTTACTGACAGTCTTCACCGCCAGAAAAACTTTTGCCGAAGCTTCTTTAATAGGGACATCCCAATCATTGCCTGTAACATTCCAGTAAAGCTGATCCTGGTCTTTTAGAAAAAGTACGGCGTTTTCAACTTTGTATTCAATCACATACTTCTGGACACCGCTGACGTATTTGTCTGCGTCGCCGATTTTTACAGTTACAACGTTTCCGTTCTTGTTTACCCGGTACTTCAGTTTTTCACCCGACCCGGTGGTCACCGAGATCACTTTAAGCGGCGTCGTAAGGGTATTTCCAAGCTCGTCTCTGTACCTGAAGGGAATATCTCTGTAAATGCCGTGCTTGGGTATGGCAAAGTCAGTTGTAATGGCTTCTTTCACAATAAACGACGAATCTTCATAGATGGTTATTTCCGCATTATAACTGTTTATTGTAAAGTCCTGCGCATAAACGACGGATGGAATGAAAATCAGGACCAATAAAAAAATTGCTGCGCTGACGCAAGCCCATTTTCTCATTAGAAACTCACCTTCACAGGCTTTCTTTCGGCTTCCGGTTCTCCAAGCTCAAAAAATTCCTCCTGCTTGAACTTGAACATCGAAGCTACTATATTAGACGGAACCGATTCTATTGTTATGTTGTAATCGCGGACGACTGCATTGTAATACCTTCTTGCATACTCTATATTGTTTTCAAGTTCCTGAAGCTGGGTTTGAAGCTGCATAAAATTGGCATTGGCTTTCAACTCCGGATAAGCTTCGGCTACTGCAAAAAGGCTTTTTAACGTTTCACCGAGAATATTCTCCGCCTTAGCCTTGTCTGCCGGGGAAGATGTCTGCATTGCAGAAGATCTTGCCTCCGTCACCTTTTGAAAAACGGTTTTTTCATGGGCAGCATATCCTTTAACAGTTTCTACAAGGTTCGGCACCAGATCGTACCTTTTTTTGAGCTGGACATCAATATCTGACCAGGAAGATTTTACGGTATTCTTAAGCCGGACCAGTTTGTTGTAAATACCGGCAAAAGCAAGAATAAGAACTGCGATTACAACTAGGACGATATATGACCCCAAAACATAAACCCTCCTTTTTTCCTAAAGTTAACGATTTTTATAGCACATTAATCAATACTATTCGCCCAATAAAACAATCATCCTTTATCCCGCGTAAATTTTCCCGGGACTTTTTCTTCTTTTGAAAAACTGTACTTTGTTCAAGATTAACAGATTATCACCCTGCTAATTATTAAAATAACTCTCCTAAAATAACTATCCTCAGGGAGGTCAACTGCCTACGTGCTCATGTTCTCCTCTTATATAAAATAAAAATAGTGGTAATTGGAGAACAGTCTGGCATTTTCATGAATATTATATTACAGCTTGATGAAGAGGTGATTTTAATGGCCGGGGAATACCCTTCGGGAACATCTTCTTATGTAGTAAAACCAGGAGATACATTTTTTAAATTGGCCCAGCATTATAATACTTCTGTAGAAAAAATCCTTGCGTCCAATCCTGGGGTAGACAGCAATAACCTGCAAATTGGACAGACAATTTGCTTGCCCTCAAACGACGATCCCTCTCCATATGAAAATGCGGCAGCTTATGCAGGGGTTATTGCTGCCAGAATCAAGGGGGGGCCGCTCAGACCGCAGATTAACGGTACGGTACAGTTTCAGAATATCCATAACGGGACCTGGGTGTGCGTGGAAGTAAACGGATTGCCTCCCTACCAGCCTGCTGACGGGAGCCAATCTCCCGTAGGTCCCCATGGGTTTCATATCCACGAATCCGGTAACTGCGAGGTTGGAGATCCGCAAAATCCGTTTCAGGCTGCGGGCGGACACTGGAACCCGGCCAACCAGCCTCACGGAAACCATGCAGGGGATTTTCCCGTCATCTTCTCAAATAACGGCTACTCAAAAATGTGCTTTTTTACAGGCGCTTTCAAACCGGATCAGGTAGTGGGAAAATCTGTGGTTATCCACCAGAATCCCGATGATTACAGAACCCAGCCCGCAGGGAATTCGGGGAAAAGGCTGGCCTGCGGCGTTATCGAAAAAGCCTGATGCAAAAAATCAATTTCTTGGGGAAACTGGTTATTGCTTTTTCCCCTTTTAATAAATGTGAGTCAGGGAAAACCTGGCTCACAACATTTTACCATTTCTTTTGATACAACTGGCTCTAAAAAAACAGGCTTTTTTTCTTTTGTTGCCTAAAACATTGTGCCCGGCGGCAAGTTCACCAAGCCGCTTTATAAAGGGCACTGTTTTTCCAGTTTCCTGTGTTTAAACGTTTTTTCTTTGTTTGCGTATTCAGCAACGATTTGACCGTTTCCAATCAGTTTATATTTATAAATAACCAGCCCCTCCAGGCCGACCGGTCCCCTGGCATGGATCTTGCTTGTGCTTATCCCAACCTCCGCGCCCAGTCCGTAGCGGAAGCCGTCGCTAAAGCGGGTGGAGCAGTTCCAGAAAACATTGCCCGAGTCAACCAGGGCCATAAACCTGGCCGCATTGTCCCTGTTGGATGTAATGATGCTGTCTGTGTGGCCGGATCCATAATAATTGATATGATTAATCGCTTCGTCAATATTTTCGACTACCCTTACCGATAACTTGTAATCAAGATATTCAGTCTTCCAGTCTTTCTCGGTGGCTTCGGCAACGTCTATAATCGCCCGGGTCTTCGGACAGCCAAACAATTCGACCTTTCTTTGTTCCAGGACTTCCTTGAGAACCGGTAAAAGCGCCGGAGCGGCTTTTTGGCTCACCAGCAATGTCTCCGTTGCATTGCATACGGCAACATACTGGGTTTTGGAATCCAGGACAATTCTTGCTGCCATTTCCATGTCGAACTCATCATCGACATAACAGTGGCAAATACCGTCAGCATGCCCCAGGACTGAGATTCTGGAGTTGTCCATGATATATCTGACAAATTCGTTCGATCCTCTGGGAATGATCAGGTTTATATACTCGTCCAGCTTGAGCATCTCGTTTACGTCAGATCTTGTCTCCAGAAGCTTTATCCAGTTGCCGGGAATGCCCGCCTCTTCTGTTGCTTTTGAAATAATATCCGTGAGGATCCGGTTGGTTTCTTTCGCCTCTGAGCCACCTTTCAGCAGCACCCCGTTGCCGCTTTTCAAGCAAAGGGTCGAAATCTGCACTAAAGCATCGGGCCTGGATTCAAAAATTACACCAATCACTCCTATGGGGCAGGTAGTCCTGTATAGTTCCAGGCCTTCGTCCATTTCTGTTGAAAGCAGTGTTATTCCCACAGGATCCTCAAGGCTGATCAGACTGTGTATTCCCTCAACTACGTCATTGATCTTTGCTTCATCAAACTTGAGCCTTTTTAAGAGCGGTTCGGAAAGCTGTTCACTCTCGCTTCTGTTTAGGTCATCTGCGTTGGCCTTGATGATTTCATCCCGGTGTTTTGTTAAAGCCCTGGCAATATTAGCTAAAGCCCTATTTTTCTGTTCAGTGCTCATAGCCGCCAAATCAATGGAGGCTTCTTTTACCTGTCGGGCTAATTCATTTATAAACAAAAGACTCTCCGTCCTTCCCTGATCTAAAAAATCAAAGTCATCTTATCCAAGAAGATTTGTTTAAAGTAAAAATAAACCTGTAAATCAATATTATTTTAGAGCATCCTGTAGAACAATCTCAACAATAACTATCCTGAGAATAAGTTTGCATTAGGCAGGTCAAAAAGCGATCACCCGGATATTAATACAAAAGTAACTTTTCCGGACGGGGCGCAAATTTGCCCTGATTGTCCGCCGGATAAGTTTACAGGCTACTTTTTCCTCTATTCTTTAATTCGTCCTTGCGAATTTTCCAGAAGTTCGGCTTCCTTTTTTCCAGGAATGCCCTCGGGCCTTCTTTTGCTTCCAGACTGGTAAACCAGTCCGGAAACATCAATCTGGCGAGTTGCCCGTATGAACCGGCCATATAATCTATTTCCATATCAAAGGTGGCCTTCAGCACCTCTATGCACCCAGGGCTGAGAGCCAGTATTTCTTCACACCATTTATCAACTTCCGACTCAATTTTTTCAACAGGAACTACCGTATTGACCAATTTCATTTCAAGCGCTTCCTGTGCCGTATATCTCCGGCAGAGCATATACATTTCACGCGCTTTTTTAGCCCCGACTACGCTGACCAGATAAGCCACAACATAACCGTCAACAGGATTGGCCACACGCGGCCCGCCCTGGGCAAAAACAGCGTTCTCGGCGGCGATTGTAAAGTCACTGAAGTAAGCAAGGCAGTTGCCCATTCCCATGCAATATCCTTTAACCGCTGCGATGACAGGTTTTCTCGACATCCTTAAAATCTGGGGGGGAGGGTACCTCCAATAAACCTGCGTTCTTAGTTCCTTTTCCTCACATACAACATCCCCGCCCGTACAAAACGCCTTATCCCCCGAACCTGCAAACACTATTACACCAATAGTCGGGTCATGGTTTGCCTCATAAAAGGCATGGAACAGTTCATCCATTGTGTCGGCTGTCAGCGCGTTCAGCTTTTGCGGACGGTTGATTGTAATCCTGGCTGCCCCGCCCTCCAATTCCTGGTGGTACTTTTTTTCATAAATGATATCTTTAAAGCTGCTTCCTTCCAATGTTTCCCAATCAGTCCAGCCCATATCCTAGCCTCCTATGCTTTTTTACTTCCGGTACATGTTTCTTTTTATATTCTGTAACCCACCTGTCTTTTGCCTGTAATAGGCAATTGTATAATTTTTATAATTCGTCGGCATAGCGGATTTTCCTTCTTGAAGAGTCGGGGGCAGTATCGGCTTATTGTGAACAGGGATGAAACAGTAATAATTTTAGTTTTGCATATTTCATGGTATTATTTACAAAAAAGAGTTTAAGGAGGGTTAAATCATGGTTACTCTAACCGCATTAATAACAGCCCTGCCGGGCAAGGAGGCCCTGCTTGCGCAAGAATGCGTCAATTTGCCTTTTGCCTGAGTCTTGGATTCGCCGATTGTGCTGTAGTTTCTGAAGATGCTGTTTGCCTAGCGGCTTTGATCAAGCTGAAGATTAACTTAATTCCAACTGAAATCTTCCTGAAAATAGCAGCAATGGTATCTTGGACACCTCCGGGCATAATAAACTAGCCTCCTGCAATAGATAGGTGAGCGTAAAGCTTTTTGAAAAGCTTTACAATTTCGTACCACAACACCGACACCGCTGCAATACCGACTGCCGCAAAAAATTGACCCGCAGACAGCGGCGCTAGCTTCAGGGCCCCACTAAGAGGGGTATATAGAATAAGTGAAAGGCCTGCCACAGTCCCTATGAAGACAAACCACATAACTTTATCTTTGGCCAGGCGGATCATCGAATGAACAGCAAAATCATAGTTCGAACTGTTTACCTGGACTAAAAATAAATTTGCCATGATAATCACTGAGATTCCCATGGCTCTCGCCAGAGCGGCGTTATCGGGGTTTTGCCGCAATAATACATAATATGTAATAAAAGAAGCGGCGAAAATAAACAGCCCCTGTAAAATGCTTTTCGTAAATATTCCGGGAGTAAGGATGTTTTCCTGCGGATTCCTTGGTTTGCGTTCCATAATGTCACGTTCCGCAGGCTGGCGTTCCAATATGATAGAGCAGGTAGGGTCAATAACAAGTTCCAAAAGCACTACATGTACCGGCAACAATAGCAGGCTTGCCGGGTTGACGCCTAGAAACGGCGCCAGCAGCGCAGCTAAGGCAATAGGAATGTGAATCGTAAAAACATAGCCCACGGCTTTCCTGATATTATCGTAAATCCTTCTGCCGTCCTGAATAGTATCTACAATGGTTGAAAAATTATCGTCCATCAAAATCAAATCGGCGGCTTCTCTGGACACTTCGGATCCACGTTTACCCATGGCAATTCCGATATCCGCATTTTTAAGCGCGGGAGCATCATTTACACCATCGCCTGTCATGGCTACAATTTCCCCATTCTCCTTAAGAGCTTTCACGATTCGCATTTTATGTTCGGGAATAACTCTGGAAAAGATACTCACATTACACACCCGGTCACGCAACATCTCATCGCCCATTTGGTCCAGTTCGTAACCGGTGATAATTTTATCGCTGTCCGGCATGCCTATCTGCCTTGCGATACTGCTTGCCGTGATTCCGTTGTCTCCGGTAATCATGACTACTCTGACTCCTGCTTTATTGCATTTCCTGATATCTTCCTTCACAGAATCCCTGGGGGGATCAGCTAAGCCAATCAGACCCTGAAACGTTAAACTGCAGTCGGTAATTACGGCGGGAATTTTTAATTCACTGTCCAGCTTCATTGTGCCCACAGCAATGACACGCAAGCCCTGTCTCTGCATTTCAGTTATTTTCTCTTCCGACTGCCTGCATTCTGCCCCCGACATACTGCAGATTTTTAAAATACTTTCAGGGGATCCTTTGGCCACAACAATAATCTCGCCATCGTGGTTCCAAACATGCCCCATCATTTTCAATTCACTTGTAAAGGGGTATTCTGTAATCAACCTGCCGCCAAATAAGTGACTTCTGGCAATGCCAAGGTTTTCACAGTGCAGCAGCATCGCCTTTTCCATTGGATCATATGTTTCCGCCTCACAGGCAAGCCCCATTAATTCACAGAAAGCATTGGTGTTGCCGTCTACAGCCCAAGTTTCACGTACAGTCATTTGGTTCATTGTGATGGTACCTGTCTTGTCGACACACAGAACGGATACGGCGCCTAAAGTTTCTACTGAGGGGAGCTTGCGGACTAAAGATTGTTTTTTTGCCAGCCTCCATGCACCCATAGATAAAAACACTGTCAGAATAACAGGGAATTCTTCCGGTATCATGGCCATCGCAAGTGTAATTCCAGCAAGGATGCTTTCAATAATTCTGTCTTTGAATATATGGTCGCGAATATTGAAATATGTAATTAGACAAACCGATATCATCAGGACGGCGGCGATTCCCGCAGAGAGCTTGACAAGCCGGGCTGTCTGTTTTTGTAAGGGAGTGGGGCTTTCCACAGCAGATGCCACATTGGCGCCGATCTTACCATACTCCGTTGCCGTACCAATCTTTTTAACACGAATTACAGCACTGCCCTGCAAAACCATTGTTCCTGCATAGCAGTAATCTTTACGCCAGTATTCGGCGCTGCTGTTACTTGTACTGCTTAAAGCAGTTTTCCAGACGCCCTCCGCTTCCCCGGTAAGTGAGGATTCATCGACACAAAGGTCATTTTCCCTGATAATTTCTCCGTCGGCAGGAATTTTTTCGCCTTCCGCAATGATCATCAAATCACCCGGAACTAAATCCACACTTGGGATTATTTGCTCCATTCCATTCCGGATGACTTTACTGCGCGGCGCTGTTAAGTCTTTCAGAGCATCCAAGGTTTTGTCGGTCTTCCATTCCTGTATAACATCTATACTAATAATGCCAAGAACAAAAATAAGCATTATTGCGCCGTCACGGGGTTCACCCAATATAAAATAAATAACTGCCGCTATTATTAAAAGCAGGAACATGGGCTCTGAGATAATGTGGAGCACTTTCATAAAAAAGCTTTGTTTTTTCTTATCTGCAAGTTCGTTTTTGCCGAACTGCTCCTGCAGTATTTTAGCCTGCTCATCAGTTAAGCCCTGTAAAAATACGGAATTACTTTGATCTGTCATAGTAACACAGTCACCCCGGTTATTTTAAGCATTAACAAAACAAAAAGTTACTATGAAACGGCATCTTTGAAAGAAAACCTTATTATATTTGAGGGAATACAGAAAAACCTGCGGTAACTATTCATAGTCCCACAGGTTTGTTTTTTTACCTGCTGCCGGTAAACCGGCCCAGCCCCATACATCTTTAGGATGTATCGCCTGCTCCATTTAAAATATATTATGCTATCTATAGAAATAATGTCAAGAAAAAAGGGCTCAAGATTCCATGGAACTTATCGGCGCTCTGTAGTTCTCACCATAAACATGGTCTTACAGGATAAACGCCGTAACTTCTTACAGTATCCATCAGCGCCTGAATGTTTTCAACCGGAGAATTAATTGGAATCTGACAACCTGTGCCAAGGATAAATCCCTTGGGGCTATCATAGGCTTTTTTAATGCATTTTTTACTCTCAACAGATTTCTAACTAAGCTGGTTGTCCATCATACGCCATGTCAACACCGACACCAATAGGTTTACCGTTCGCATCGGTAGTTTTGCTCTTATAACTCGATTTCATAAATAGGCAAACGACATGTTTTCAACAAACAGCTTTTCGAAATTGCTGTCTCTGGAAAGCTCAAAGTAATCAACCTTGCAGTTTACTTCTTCCGCCCGCCGGCGTATATTGCCGGACAATAAAGCCATCACCGCGCCGGCTTTGGAAGAATTGCCCGCAAGGCAGATCCTGTCCAGCCATAGATCAGGGAAAAAGCCGAGGCGCACCAAATACCGGGGGTGTACATAAGTTCCGAAAGCTCCGGCCAGAAATACTTTTTCTATATCTTCCTCCCTCAGTTCCGACCGTGATAACAACGTCTTGACGCCGGCAACTATGGCTCCTTTGGCCAGCTGCACCTGGCGTATATCCGCCTGACTTATATACAGACCGGACTCATTGCCGGCGCCGGGAGGAACCAGCCAAAACCTTTTTTCCTTTTTTGAATGATCAATAAGCGCGGTCAGAAACGAACCGGGATGCGCTCTTTCGTATTCTTCTCTTGCAGCCATCCGGCCTGAGGGCAGAATGACACCGGCATCCAGTAATCCGGCCATCAGCGTCAGCAATCCGCTCCCGCATAATCCGCGGGGCGGAAGGGCGCCGATAGTGCGTAAATCAACTCCATCCCGCAAGCACACTTCCTCCACAGCGCCTTCCGCCGCGATCATGCCGCAGGAGATGTTCATTCCTTCCAGAGCAGGCCCGGCGGCTGCTGAACATGCCAGCAGCTTACCGTCTTTGTTAAGAACGATTTCTCCGTTTGTACCGATATCTAAAAAGAGCTCTTTTTTTATAGATCTGTCTAACCCTGTGGATATTATCCCGGCAATAATATCGGCCCCGATAAAGCTGGATACGGAGGGCATACAGTACACCTGGGTAAACGGTGAGACCTCCAGCCCCAGTTCTTTGGCGCCTGCCGTCACCCCTTTTCTAAAAACCGTGCGGTAGGGAAACCTCCCCAAAGGCCTTGGATTTACGCCTAAAAACAGATGCAGCATTACCGTATTGGCGGCTACTGTTATCTCGTATATTTTCAGCGGGTTGATTTCAGCTTTATCACACAGTTTCCCAATCAATTCGTTTAGACAGGACATAATCAAGGTGTTTAATAATTTCAGAGCGGAAGGGTCGTTTTGAACGCATTCAATCCTTGATAAGACGTCCAAACCATATTTTTTTTGGGGATTCACAGCCGAGGCGACGGCATGTTCTTTTCCATTGCTTAGATCCAAAAGTCCCGCTACAATTGTGGTTGTACCGATATCTACAGCCAACCCGTAACAATCTCCCGCCGCGCCGCCGACAGCTTCAAACCCTAATATCGAACCTTCTTTAATAACCGCCGTCAGACTGTCCTGCCGGCATTCACCTAAAAAAGCGATTGCCTGCAGCAATGATTTTTCGCTGATTACGGCGCCGGTTTGTCTGCTGATCTGCTCCAATAACGAATCCTGGCCGCAGTCCCGGGGAATAGTCACTTTCTGCTTCCGTATAGAAGGTTCCAATTGGAATGAAGCGCTCAAACTGTCTTCCAATATACGCGGCCGCTGTTCGTTATGCTCCCGGCGAATAACGACCTTTCCCCTGACACTGCAGCGGCATGCCAAACGAATATTGTTTTCAATCTCTTCAGCTGACAGGCGGGCAAGTTCATCCTCTCCCGGCGCAGAACAATCTCCGGATATAATCCGTACCCGGCACTTGCCGCATTTACCTTTTCCTCCGCAGGAACTCAGCGGTTCAAGATCAGCTTCGCGAAGAAGCTTTAACAGTGAGCATCGACCTGCGCCATTCCATTCCACTGCAAACTCTTTAAATAACGGCGTTTCTTTGGCCATAGTCAGTCTCCCGATCCCCCTGGTGAAAATTCTTTTGCCGCATGGGCCATCGCCTGCAGATTGGCCAGGGGTGTTAACGGGCTGATCCCGCAAGCCGGG
>JBAZGB010000005.1:62198-72637 GCA_041653135.1 Eubacteriales bacterium
TAAAACAGCCGCTCCATGTTTCAGGCAAGCCGCGGCGGCATGCTCGATCCTATCGGGACGGCCCTTTTGAAGCAGGTATGTGCTCACATTTCCCACGACGACTTTGTTTGACAGAGCGTTTTTAAGGTCTGAAACGCTTGTTAAAGAATCAATGCTTATGGCATCCGTCTTCAGCTGGTCAACCTCTTGAAAGATACTCCCGAGACGGCCGCAAATATGCACTATCGTCGCTTTGCAGCAGCCCTTCAGTTCTTCCAGGATACAGTTTAAATAAGGCAAGGCAAACTCGGCGAAACGGCGCGGCCCTAAAATCTCACCCGTACCGCTGGGGTCGGCGATGGTCAGTACTTCAGCCCCGGCCTGCAGTTGGGCTTTGCCGAAGGCAATTAATCCGCCGCTAATAAACGACAAAAGGTCATGCACTACTTCAGGCTGCTTTCCCATCGCCTTGAAGAAGGCCATGGGTTCAACCAGTGAAGTGGCTAAAGTAACCGGACCGGTCAGATTTGCGATAACAGGCAGGCCATTGTCATCCCGGGCTAACAACGACACAGCTTCTATAACGGTCTGCACCCTTGCCGCGCCTGACGCTGCTTCCTTGAGTGCAGGCCATTGGTCTACTTCGCTAATAGGATAGCCTGCCACTCTGGGCTCAGTCTCCAATGTTCCCATTACTACCCTTGCCCCCAGGGACTCCGCTTCCACCGTCATGCAAAAAGGAACGCCAAGGTTCTCAATACCGGTTAAGCGGGAAACACCCAGGGCTAACTGAGACATTTTCTGCGGGTTAACATGGGCATCGGGCCAGGGCGCGCAAACCTGCTTCATAACTTCAACCGTCGCCATATTCATCATACCGCCGGGACAAATAAAAGGCGGCCTGTCCACCCTTTCACCTTTAAGGGCTTTAACCAGCCGCTCTTTCGACGTCATCGTTAAAAATAGCCACTCCTTTTTGAGACAACAGCCTTTTAGCCAATCTTACAGCCTTGGTAGCGTTTTCAGCATAACCATCGGCCCCGACGCGGGCGGCAAATGATTGAGATACAGGGCCGCCGCCGACCAGCACTGTAACCTTCTCCCTCAAGCCTTCTTTCTTCAAAAGATTTATTACTGCCGACATACCGTCCATTGTGGTGGACATCAGTGTAGAAAGACAAATGAGAGCAGCGTCAACTTCTTTGGCCTTGCTTACAAAATCAGCCAGAGGAACATCACGCCCCAGGTCATAGATCTCAAACCCTTCTACATCAAGCATCAACTTAACCAGATTCTTGCCGATATCGTGTGTATCACCCTCCACCACTCCTATAACAACCCTGACTTTGCTCTTTTCATCCGATCGCAGGACATGCGGCGACAGTATATTCAGGCCGGCGTACATGGCATCAGAGCACAAAAGCAGTTCCGGGACAAAGTACTCTTCTTCATCGTAAAGGCGTCCCGCCTCATTCATTCCCTTGATCAGCCCTTCATTGATGGCCGTAAGAGCTCCTATCTTATTTTCCAGGGCGTCTCCGGCAGCCTTGACGACAAGTTCCTCGTCCATATCCCTGACCCCACGGGTTAAACAATCCAGTATGTTCTGAGTATCGCTCAAAAAAATCGTCCCCTCCTTTTTTAAGTTAATATTTCGGGATCGATAGGCATCCTGCCATATATCCTGGCTGCATCCATCAGGGCAATAATGTTTTCCGGAGGTGTTCCTATGGGTATCTGGCACCCTGTGCTTAAAATATAGCCTTTTGGATTATCATAAGTTTTCCTGAGGCATTCTTTGGCTTCCGCCAAAATCTGCTCGCGAGTCCCTTTCATCATGGTATCAATAATATATCTTAATGCGCTTTCAGTTACGATTTCCAGAAGACGGTGGGCCATTTCCGGGTTCTTTTGCAGATCTCTAAGAAAGTTTTCCGTACCCCGCAAGCCGGCCGCTGCGGTGAAGGGTCCTCCTACACCACTGCCGATATTCACCTGGCTGCCTATTTTCTTATCTATTATTTGAAGCGCCTTTAAAATAAGAGGGAGCCTGCCGTCGCTGTGCGGGTCATCAGGTTTCAACCTGTCAAAATCGGCGTAATCTTTCAAAACAGGCTCACTGACAAAGGACAGGCCTTCATCGGGGAATTTCAATTTAGTTCCCATAGCCTCGGGTATGGCGTGTAAACCCGGCCCTATACCTACACCATCATGGCCAAACATCCGGAAACAAGTTATTTCCACTTCAGCCATCAGATCGGGCGAATGATAATAGTCAGATAATTTCTTCCCTGTAAGGGGTGTCTGGGTTTCACCCATGAGCGGTATACAGGGTATACGGTCAATTGCTTCCCCTTTTGCGAATGCGCTCATTCTCTCTTTGGGAGTCATTTCATCTTTCTTCGGTATCAAGTTCATTCATCAGCCCCCTCGATGACGATCAGATTAAACAAATACAGCTTATAATTTACTTCTGTCCTGAAATAAATCCTTTATTTTTGTAATTAGATTATTTTATTGATCGACTCATGAATGATAAATTCTTTTTTAAATATTTATTTTACCGCTGGGTGTCAGGGGGGTACCGCAGATTTACGAGGTAAAAGAAGTAAAAGTACATGGGGGTAGGGCAGCCTGGGTAATGTTTGAGCTGTAGAGCATTGTAGAGCATTGTAGAGCATTGTAGAAAATTACAGAAAATCGTCTTGGAAGGGGGCAGAGCGCATTTTTAAATCACGTTTGTTACGGTCGGTTATTGCTGTTTGTTTGTTTTTTGCCGGACTTCTCTTAACCCTTACCGGTCTTCTAATGATCTTTACGCATGCTGATCCAAGACACAATCAGCAATTATTGATTATAGGAATAATAAGACATCAATTTTACGATATACATATTGTTTTCGCTTTAACAACACTTCTGTTTGGAATAATTCACATAACACTAAATTGGAAAGCTTTATCTGGAGCCTTCAGGTATTTATTCAGGGATTGAGAAAAAACGGAACAGTAAAGTGTTTCTGATTGACAATAACAATTAGGAGACTCCTTCGTAACTGTTGACCTTGCTTATGCGACAAAAAAGTATTATGCCGCACAATCCCCTGGCGCACGTTTACTTAATCTTTTTGACACACTGATAAGCTGCCGCAAGAGCGCCGGGTACGCCTCCGATCCCCTCTTTCATTCATATACTCTGATATACTCTGTATTTAACAAATCAATTTTTTAAGTCTACTAATCTTTCCTCTATAACTTTTTTATCATATTTATTATTTACCACCAAAAGCGCTCTCTCATATAATTCCTTAGCCTTATTTAGATCCATAATTATATCCTTTTCAAACCAGTACATGTCCCCGTACGCGATATAGCTCCAGGGGTTATCGGGATAATCCCTCACTAAGCTATCCAACTCATTCTTCGCTTCGTCAATTCTCTTTAACTGCAAATATGATTCAGCAATACTCCTTCTCATATTATGAATTATCAACTCATCTTCATCCGGGAAATAGCCGCAAAACTCTTTACAATACTCAATACACTTTTTATAATAATCCGGGTCTTCAAATCCGGCATTATATAGTTCTTGCTCCAGGTCCTGACAGAAGTTTGAAACAAAGAAGCTTCCTTTATATTGTTTATCCAAGTAATCCAGATTTTTGAGTTCCGGTTTAATTCTAAATTTCACTGCCTCCCAAACACCCAGCCAGATATCACAAGCTGATTTAGCACCATTTTCGTCTAAATACTCAAAACCCTTATCAATTAAATCATTCATTTGCTCCATGGATAATCTATTTGCATGCGCTAGCCGCTCCCATAATACCCATGCGCCAAGCCATGGAAAATCTTCATCCCTGTCGTCCGCTGTAACTTTGAAAGTTTTAAACCAGTTCTCCGATAATTGTTGTGCGGAATAAAACATTTCTACATCTTCCAAAAACGTCTCTTTTTCAAAAGAAATACCAATGCTCTGCAATTTGTCGATGATTTCCTCTGTGCTCATTTCATTTACTTTTTCGTATGACCAAAAGCTGTCCAAACACCGCTCGAAGCTATTTTGCGCTGCTTCCAGCAATGGTTTACCAAGACAACACTTTTTATATTTCTTGCCACTGCCGCAAGGGCAAGGATCATTTCTTCCTACCTTACTCATTTATGCCCTTCTCCTTTTACAATTAACTGTTGCATTTTTTACAAAAACCTCACTACCGACCAAATACCATTTTACCTGCTTCGCAACCAGAAAGAATTGACAAAATAGCTTCTGATTCAAGCCGGATCTTTTCTTGGGTCTGATCGTCAAACGTACGGTTTAGACAACATACATCAAGGAAATGATCGCTATCCACCCCCTAATAACTACCTAATATTATAACATTTTGAGTAATCTCTACGCTACAATGAATGGATACGTAAGACAGGCATCCAGGAGAATTTTGCTTACAGGCATATCATGGCGCCGCTTTAGCGGCATGGACGTCTACTCAATTATCCGCCATTTTTTTATCTAAAAAAATATACATCAAATGGCAGATAATTCTACAAATGGCTCCGTCAACTAAAATGCTATTTATTTACCAACTCTTTAATGTTATAATACTGTCTAAAACATGACGCCTAAAGGGTGTTTTATTATGGCAGCCGAGATTTACTATTTTTCGGGCACAGGGAATTCTCTGGTTGTTGCTAGAGATATTGCCAGGAAACTGGATGGAAAATTAATTTCTATTGCCGCGTTGCCGCAAACACAGACGATAAATTCTGACGCGGATGTTATCGGTATTATTTTTCCGGTCCATAACGTGGTCAATGGCGGGGTCCCATCTATAGTAAGGAGTTTTCTGGCAAAACTGGAGAATGTAACGTCAACCTACATTTTTGCAGTTTGTACTTGCGGAGCCGGGTCGGGAGATGCGCTAATGAATATACAAAAGTTGATCAAAGCTAAGGGTGGAAAACTTGCAGCAGGATTCACAATCAAAATGCCTTTTAATTGCCCACCCTTTACTCAAAGTAAAGAACAGCAAAAAAGATTCCAAGAATGGAACCGGAGACTGGACGATATCTGTAAAAAGGTTAAAGACCAAAAGGAAATCCAAATTACAACCATGAATCCGTTAATCAGAGCTTTAGTTTATCCTCTCGGTTTGTTAATGCATTATTTAATCCTAAAAAACTACAGAAAACTGTCCAAAAATCCCAACGCAAATTTTGATGATACTGTCCGTTTACTCGACCATAGCTACTATGTTGATGAGAATTGTAACGGCTGCGGGATTTGCGCCAAGGTATGCCAGGTTGATAATATAGAAATTGTTGATAACAAACCGGTATGGCTGCATCATTGTGAGTCTTGCCTTTCTTGCTTCGTGTGGTGTCCGCAAAAGGCTGTATATGGAGGTATATTAAGCGGCAAGACCGAACGGTATCGCCATCCTGATGTTAAGCTGCGTGATATGTTAATATAGAAAATAAATGAATCAAGCTTGAGTTTTCTATTCTCAGACCAGCCCTAGCAATCGAGCGCTCTGAGCAACAACAAAACACAGAATAATTCCTGTAGCAGTCGTAATGGCGAATGTTATAAGGGTCCATTTTATACTCTGAGTTTCTTTCTTAATGGTCAACAGTGTTGTTCCACAGGGATAATGATTCAAGCAGAACAGCATTGTACATACCGCCGTCAGCCAGGTCCACCCGTTGGCGAGAAAGAGTTCCCGCAAGGCCTGCAGACTGTCTAGTTCAGTCATCTGGCCGGCGGACATGTAACTCATTACTAAAATAGGAATGACAATTTCATTGGCCGGAAAACCAAGGATAAATGCCATTAGTATAAAGCCATCCAGGCCTAATAAACGGCCAAACGGACCCAGCAGGTTTGCTCCGTACTGTAATATGCTGAGGTCTCCTATATATATATTGGCAAATGCCCAGGTAATCATGCCCGCCGGCGCCGCCACGATGATTGCTCTGGCAAGAACGAACAAGGTACGGTCGTAAAGAGAACGAACAATAATTCTTCCGATCTGCGGTTTGCGGTAAGGGGGAAGTTCCAGGGCAAAAGATGAAGGAATCCCTTTCAGGATCGTTTTTGACAAAAGTTTTGATACGATAAGAGTAATCATGACACCTGTTACTATGGCTGCCAGGATGATAAGAGAAGCTATGACAGACTGATGGCTTCCTAATTCCCCGGCAATAAAAACGGTGGCCAGGGCAATCAAGGTTGGGAAACGCCCGTTACAGGGCACATAATTGTTTGTAATAATAGAAATGAGCCGTTCTCTGGGCGAATCAATGATTCTGCAGGAAATTACGCCTGCCGCATTGCATCCAAATCCCAAACACATAGTCAATGCCTGTTTGCCATGGGCGCACGCCTTCTTGAAATAATTGTCCAGATTGAAGGCAATGCGAGGAAGGTAGCCCAAATCTTCCAGTAAGGTAAACAAAGGGAAAAAGATGGCCATCGGAGGCAGCATAACAGATATTACCCAGGCCAGGGTTCGATACATTCCTAAAACAAATAGCCCGTGCAGCCAATCAGGCCAGCCCGCAGATAAAAAGAGCTGTGTCAAGCGTTCCTGTCCCCAGAAGAGGCCAGTCCCCAGGATCTGTGAAGGATAATTAGCCCCCTTGATGGTAATCCAGAAGACCAGCCCCAATAGCGCCATCATCACCGGAATCCCCCAAATCCTGGAGGTAAGAACGCTGTCTATCCTGCGGTCCAAGTCATTGTAATTTTGCTTCTCACACCGCAATACTCTTTGAGTAATTTCCTCAGCCTGAGCAACAATGCAGGTAACAATGTGATCACGCAGGCTGCCCCGATCCAGATGACCCTCCAGAAGCATTTGATCAGCTAATGCCAAAGCATCGGATAGTTCTTTGCTTTCACGAATCCTGAAAAAGGGAAGCTGTGTAAACAGAGCCTCAGCGTCCCGGTCTCCATCAAGCAGTCGAAGCGCAACCCATCTTCTGTTTACATTTTTATCAACAATGCCTTTAACTATGGGTTCAAGCAGGTTAAGACATTCTTCCACTGCAGAACCATAACGGATTCTTAAAGGCGCAGTTTGTATTTGACCCATCGCCACCTGATAAACTGCATCTTTTAATGCCTCCAAGCCCGCCCCGTCCCGAGCATTGGTTCCGATTACAGGTATTCCAAGTATTTTAGACAGCGCAGGCAAATCAACCTGAATCTTCTTCCGCTTTGCTTCATCCAGCAGATTTACACAAAGTACTACATGATCAGTAATTTCCATTACCTGTAACACCAGATTCAAGTTTCTTTCCAAACAAGTTGCGTCAGTAACAACTACGGTTACCCTGGGTTCTCCCGAACAAATAAAGTCACGGGCAACTTCCTCATCAACCGAATTTGCAAACAGGGAGTATGTTCCGGGCAAATCAATGAGAACGAATCTTTGGTCCCGATGGACATACTTTCCCTGTGCGTTTGTAACTGTTTTTCCAGGCCAGTTGCCGGTATGCTGTTTGAGACCTGTTAAACTGTTGAAAACTGTACTTTTACCAGTGTTGGGATTGCCGGCTAAGGCAATCATTAAATCCTCGTCATGCAGATCGATCTTGTACGTTTCCCTTGCTATTCGCCCGGCCGACACTTGTTTAAGGCCCACGATTTATAGCCCTCCACTTTTAGCTCTAGAGCAATTCCACGAGTATTTGGGATGCCTCTTCAGAACGAAGGGCAATAACAGCTCCGCGAATTTCATAAGCCACCGTGTCGCCCGAAGGACTCTTTTGCAAAGCTTCCACCCGTGTACCGCAAATCAGCCCTAAATCAAGCATTCTCCTTCTCGTATTGCCATTTGCGGTCAATTGACTGACTTTTCCGCAAGTACCGGGTATTAGACGGTGTAACGGTATCAATCTATCCATATCCGAATCCAAACCCCCTGAAATATTCATGCTTCAACCCCGGCGATCATAAGTTAGATTAGGGAAAACTTTTTTCACACGCCTCATTCTATGAAAAGAAGAATAAATTGGTTACGTATATTCATCTTAGATTCAATTTCAATTATTGCTTCAGCTTCATAAGAAGTTCTTGGGGGAAAGAGTGGGAAAGATGAATAACAAAGAGTTCCACACATTCCGCGGCTATGAAATAATAAAAAAGAATGAAGACTATCTCACTCCGAGTATGGAAGACTACCTGGAAATGATTTATAGAAATTGTCAGAAAGAAGGGTACGTCAGGATTAACCATCTGGCCGAACAGCTGAATGTGAAAGCGCCTTCGGCTTCCAAGACAGTACGTAAGTTGTCATTGATGGGTTATCTCAATTATAAAAAATACGGAATTATACAGCTGACACCAAAAGGCGAAATAATGGGAGCATTTCTGCTGGACCGGCATGAAACAGTGGAAGTTTTTTTAAGTCATATCGGGGTTTTGGATACGGTATTGCTTGAGACTGAGCTCATTGAGCACTATCTCAGCATTGATACCATTAAAAATATCAAGATATTAAACAACTTTTTGGTTAGCTCTCCAGGAATTTTTGAGAAGTTCCGGCAGTTCAAAGCATGTTATGAGGAAGGAAAATAGGGGATGTTATTTTGCTTCTTTATTTTTCCGGAGTATCACTATTTCATAAACGCTATATAGAACACCGCGAGACCGACAATGATACGATAATATCCAAAGGGTTTGAAATCTTTCTTCTTTATGTAATTCATAAATGCCGCAATTACTAACCAGGCTACCAGGAACGAAACCACAAATCCGATGCTTAGAATCTGCCATTCAGCTGCACTCAAGCTTGCGTCGGCTTTCAGAAAAGAATAGGCTGATGCGGCAACCATGGTGGGAATGGCCAAAAAGAAAGAGAATTCAGCGGCAACGCTCCTTGATGCCCCCAGAAGCATCGCGCCGATAATCGTGGCTGCCGACCGTGAAGTACCTGGAATCATTGCCAGACACTGTATTAAACCAATAAAAATGGCTGTTTTATAGTTAAGTACGGAAATTGAATTGATCGTACTGAATCGGGCGCCATTCTCCACGATAATCAGTACGATTCCTCCGATAACCAATGCTATTGCTACAGTAAGCGGATTAAATAATGCATCCTCCACAAGCTTACCTATTGTTCCTCCAACAATCAAAGCAGGGATAACCCCTACCAGTGTCTTTCTCCACAGATCCCAGGTCTCATTTTTTTCCTCATCCGTCTTTCTGCTGCTAAACGGGTTTATTCGATGCCAAAAATATACGACGACCGATAGAATAGCTCCAAGCTGGATAATTATATCAAACATATTAGCAAAACTACCAGTAAATCCAAGCAGTCTGTTTACAAGCAGAAGGTGCCCGGTTGAAGAAATAGGCAAAAACTCTGTTATTCCTTCAACGACACCCAAAATTACTGCGATTATGTGACTGCTCATTAACATCTCCAGCTTTTCTCTTAAATGATTAGCTAACCTGGTTTTTCTAATATTCACCAGGTAATTGTGCACAAAATATTTTATGGTTTAACTTACTTCAGGTATATAGTTACTGCATCATTCATTCCTTTATTATACAATATGTTGAATCACTTCAAGCTGATTTATACGACTGCGTTATTGAAGAGAGCATGAATTCCATGACTTTTAAAGAGGTCTTATCCGTCTTCAATGACAGGCATTTTGATTTTCTTGATAAAAGGAAGGAATCTCTTCATTTTTTTCTGTGGGAGTTAAGCCGCAGTGGTGAACTTGATCTTAAGGAGGATCTTAGGGAGGCGGTTTTTAGCTCATATAAAAAATTCGGGAAAAATCCTTTTGAACTCCTTGCATTAAAGCTGAATGAAGCGATCTCCAAAGGTGAGGTCCGACAGGTAAACACATCAGATTTTATTTTAAACCTCTTCAGCCTCAATTTGTTCCCGTTCATAGCTTTACCCGTCATACAAACGATGTTCCCTGTTGAAGATTCCAAAATAGCCCGTATGATTGAACAGCGCAAGAAAGAAGTACTCAGGCTGCTTTTGAATAATTTGAAAATTGAATAACTGTTCCGGAGGTACATTAGCGTGTCTGTTGTTGTATCAAACCTGTCCAAATCATTTGGACAGCGAAATGTTTTAAACAAAATCTCTTTTGATGTTGGGAAACAAAATTTTTCCTTGCTTGATTCCAATGGCGCGGGAAAAACAACATTGGTCAACATCGTTTGCGGCCTTTTAAAGTATGATTCCGGTGAGGTAAGTGTCTGCGGCTTTAATCGGTGTTAACCCAACTTTCCCCTCCAAAACCCCGAACTCCCCTTGCAGCCTCGATTCGTTGAAATAATTAGGTACTACATTCTACGGTGTAAAACCGTCTGTTTGTTTTTCAGAGGGTCCTTGATCCCAAGCTTCTTATAGATATCCCGTTGCTCAGGTTCCGGCTGGCCGGATAACCGGATACTGTAAACCATGTTTCCCTCTCCATGTAAAATTA
>JBAZGB010000006.1:0-65096 GCA_041653135.1 Eubacteriales bacterium
TATCGCTGACTATGCAGTTGATGACATCATCGCTTTCCCAGAGCTTATCACGAACCGGTGTGATCGCGATTGGATTGACATCCTCGGCGCCTGACGCTTTTTCAACTCATCCTCAACCAATCTTGCCACACTTCCCCCACACTTTTTACAGTAGCCTTTCAGTAGCACCCCAAACCTATCATTATGAATCCCATAGTCTATGATTGTTGTAACGCCGCATTTTGCGCAAAACACATTTTTTATAAGCAGCTGCTGTATATTGGGGGGCACCTTTGCCCATTTCTTTAAGCCCTTCACATCCGAGACTGCTGGGGATTGCTTTAATTTGTGGTAGTCCACAATTTCCTTGCAAGCATCCATCAACGCATCTATCGCTGAGTGGTCGCTATATTTAATTCTGACACATCTCTTACACATAGAAGCTGAAGGTACTAATTCCTTTATCAAGTGAAGCGCCCTTGTATCATCAGTATAGAAGGAAAAATAATTCTTTTGTGCCGCAAAAGCAATAAAATAGCCGTCGCCCTTATAAGTCGGCATTTTATAATCAAAGTTTTCTTCAACCTCAGGGAAAACCTCTCTCATGAAGTTTACCATAAGAGAAACCCATTCTTTTTTTGGTTCCTCCAAAGCGGATATGTATCTATTTACCAATTGCATTTCTACCATCGCTCATTTCATGTAGTCTAAACCTTATAAAACGGACTCGATAAACAAATCATCCAATCCACTCTCTCGCCGAATAAAACATCTAATCTGCTCTCTCACAAACACCCGACATCTAACCTGTTCTGTCGCCAAGCTATAACATCTAATCTGCTCTGTCGTACTCAAAACTGCCAGCTTTGACTTGTTCCCACGAAGCAATATTTTCACGATTTTCACACATCGGATTTTTACTCTCAAACCTCGAAAATCCTATATTTACAGCCTTTTCAGCACACTCACTCTTTTGCCCTTGACATTAATACAACCGTCTCAACGTGGCGGGTCCAGGGGAACATGTCCACCGGTTGAACTTCTTTTACAAGGTATCCGTTACTGTTCAACCAGCCCAAATCCCTTGCCAGGGTGCCGGGATCGCAGGAGACATAGACCACTTTAGGCGCCTGCATGGTCAATACCTCATTCAGGACTTTGCTGCTGCAGCCGCTGCGCGGGGGGTCCAAAATAATCATGTCGGGGATGACACCCTTTTTAGCCAGGGCGGGAAGTGTTTTTTCTACTTCTCCCGGCAGAAATTCGGTATTGCTTATTCTATTTAAAGCTGCGTTTATTTGGGCATCCTTTGCCGCAAGGGGGTTTTCTTCCAATCCATAGATTATTTTTGCTTTTTTCGCCAGATACAAAGCAATCGCGCCCACACCGCTGTACGCGTCTATAACAGTCTCTGTTCCGGTAAGCGAGGCGTATTCAAGTACTTTATTGTACAAAACCAGGGCCTGCGACGGGTTGACCTGGAAAAATGAAGACGGTGAAATGCGGAAAACAAGGTGTCCCAGGTGATCGGTTATGTGATCGCTTCCGGCCAGGCATCTGACCCGTTTCTCTGTAACTGCCCCTGATTGTTCTCCACTGGTACAGCGCATTACGGAGGCAATCCCGGGGCACAAAGTAATCAGCTCTTTGGCAAATGCTTTTTCCTGCGGCCACTGTCCCGCCCCGGTAAACAGCGCAGCCATAATTTCACCGCTATGTATGGATTTGCGGAGGACGACATTATTAAAGAAATGGCTTTTGTGTTTTTGTTTCATTTCGTATGTTTTAGGAGTGTACTTGTTCAAAAGTCCTGCAATGAATGCCGCGGCCTTATTTAGGTCCCTGTCAACCAGCAGACAGTCCTGGTTCTCACAGTCTGCTTTTATGGCGGACCTGGCCAGTTTGTGGGAGCTTCCTTCATAAAAGCCCAGCTTGTATGTTCCGCCGAAATTATCTACGTGAAAGCCGGCTTTATTTCTATAGTGCCAGGGGTAATCCATGCCTGCCGTATCAAGCACTTTTACATCCTTTAATCCTGCAATGCGGGAAAGGCTGTCTCTTACTAGTCCGGTTTTCAGCTTTAGCTGTTCTTGATAATCAATATGCTGAAGCCGGCAGCCGCCGCAGGTTGAAAAAAGAGGGCATTCAGGCAGCCGCCGGCCGGTGGAGCTCTCGATAATCTGGAGCAGCCTGCCCCTGGCAAAGTTCTTTTTTAATTCAATTACTTCTGCAGAAACTGTATCCCCCGGCATTGTAAAGGGAACAAAGACAGCAACGCCGCAATACCGGCCTACACCCTCACCGGCATGGTTGAGTCCGTTTATTTGCAGGTTGACTATTTTCGCTTTTTTTAAAGGCATACTTTTACTTGCCATCTGTTAGGCCTTCAATCATTTAAATTGACTTACATTAGGGAGGTCAACTGCCTACGTGCTCATGTTCGCCTCTTACACTGATACCGCTCAGATATCCGGTGGAGAAGGCAATCTGCAAGTTAAAGCCTCCCGTTAAGGCATCCACGTCAATCACCTCGCCTGCAAAGAACAATCCCCTGACTTTTTTAGATTCCATACTGGAAGGATTGATTTCATTCGTATCAATACCTCCTGCCGTAACCATGGCTTCATTTAGCGGGCGGGCGCCTTTTATCGTGAGGGTAATCCTTTTTAAGTTGTTCGTTAGCTTTTCCCTTTCTTCTTTGGTGATCTGGTCCACCTGTTTAAGGATATCAATTCCGGCAAAAATCTGGAGCAGAGGAAGCATTTTCTGGGGAACGAGATCGCCCAAAGCGTTTTTTAAGTATTTACCGTGGTTTTTCTTAAAAATTTCTATTAATTGGGCATCAAGCTGCGTTGTAGAAATTGACGGAAAAAGATCAATTCTTAAAGCAAGAGAAGAAGGGGGACATTTATTAATCAAGCTGCTCAGCTTAAGGATGACAGGGCCGGAAACCCCGAAGTGGGTAAAAATCAGCTCGCCGGTCTGTTCGGCTATAACCTTTTCTTCTAATACCGCTTGTACATTTACTGCCTGTACATTTATGTTTTGCAGAGAAAGCCCCTGCAGCTGCTTAACCCATTTTTCTCCGGCAACCAGGGGTACCAGGGCAGGGCGTGGAGGAGCTACAAAATGTCCAAGTTCCTTGGCCATCCTGAAACCATCTCCTGCAGACCCGGTCTGCCTGTACGATAACCCGCCTGTGGCGATAAGCACGTTTTCACCGGCAACTTTGTTGTTGCCATCTGTAATAACGCCGGTAACGCGATTATTTACGGCAAGCACTTTTTTAGCGGCTGAGTTAAATCTTATTTCAACCTTGCTTTTATGCAAGTAGTTATGCAAAGCCTTAATTATTTCTTCCGCCCGATCCGAAGCGGGAAAAACGCGGTTATCGTTTTCTACCTTTGTTTTTACACCCAGAGAGTTAAAAAAAGAAACCAAACTATGGTTATCAAACCTGTTCAATGAAGCATGGAGGAATCTCCCATTGTTCACAATGTTGTCCATGAAGCTTGCCGGATCGCAGAGATTGGTAAAATTGCACCTGCCGTTTCCGGTGATAGACAGCTTTTTACCGAGCCTGTCGTTCTTTTCCAGTAAAACTACTTTCAAACCCCTTTGAGCAGCTGCAGCGGCGCCCATCATACCCGCCGGCCCGCCGCCTACTGTAATCAAATCATAATACATAGTTAAAAGCCTCAAGCTTCTTTTATCCGTATAAAAACATTATAAGCCAGATTCTTAAAAAATAAAAACCAGGCAAAACTTTGTAAGAAGAGCCTGGTTTTACAACTTCGTCAAGCTTTAGATTGGGCGGAACAACCGGATCATTGCCTTTTAAGCAGTTTATCGAGATACATATTATTATCGGCTTCTTTATAAAGTTCGTTTATTCGCAAGGGTTTTTCAGCGCTTTGATGACTCACGGCAGATCCGACAGAAATACTTAATAATGGTTTTTTGCTTTTTAAGTTGTACTCAGCTACTGTTTTTCTTATTCTTGTTACCGCATGCTCTACATCTGTTATTGTACTGTCCGGCAGAAAAACTGCAAATTCGTCTCCTCCGATTCTGGATACAACATCACCTTCCCGAAATGATCCTCTGATTAAGTCTGCGGCCTGCTTAATGTGTTCGTCTCCCTGATCATGCCCGAAACTGTCATTGACAAGTTTAAGGCCGTCGATATCGCAAACTATTATGCCGACTGAAGAATGACGTCCTTCCTGGAGCCGGTTCATTTCCTGTTCAAAATAATTCCGGTTGTATAATCCGGTCAGGGAGTCGTGCAGACTTAAAAAGGTCAGCTTTTCTTCAGTCTTTTTCCTTTCTGTAATATCCGCTACACAGGCTAAAGAACCGATAAAACGACCTTCTTTATCCTGGATAGGCGATGTTTCCAGGATCGTGTAAATAGGATACCCATCTTTATGCAGGAATTCAAAATCATGCTGTTCCTTAATTCCTTCAGCACGGCGTTTCATATTTATCATTGCATAATTGATGTTCTTTTCGTCTATGAAACAAAAAAGTGATTTACCCAGCATTTCCTCTGGTGTGTACCCGAGAATGTCAGCCATGCGCCGGTTCACAAAAGTTGTTGCCCCCTCAGAATCTATGGACCAAATTCCTTCCTGGGCGTTCTCAACCAGTTGCCGGTATTTGTTTTCGCTTTGGAGCAGCGATTCTTCCATTTGTTTGCGTTCTGTAATATCGTTGGTGATAACAATATAAAAGAGCGGCTTACCCGATGTATCCAGAACTACATTTGCGGATAATTCCGCTTTAAATGTCTTTTTATCTTTGGTTAACATAGAATGTTCAATATTTTTGATTGGACCGTCTTTAAGAACCAGCTCCGCATTCTCCAGAGCTTTTTGATGCTCATTTTGATCAATAAGCGCCAGAATATTTTTCCCGGCCAATTCGCTTTTTAATAAATATTTATGTTGTTTTAGTGTTTCCGGATTACAGTCAAGGATAGTAAGATTCATATCAGTAATTGTAATTGCATAAGGGGAAGAGTCAAGAATGCTCAAGATGATATCCCGCTCTTGTTTTAGATCCTTTTCCGTTTCTTTAAGTTTGGTAATATCGTTGATAACTGCTAAAATACATTTCTGGTTTGTGAATTGGATTACTTCTATTGATAACAAGCCAATTTTTTTTAAACCTGACTTTGTACGAGATTCAACTTCTATATTCTTTATGGTTTCCTTTCTAAGAATCATCTTTCTTATTCTATTTTGTACTTCCGGATGCAAAAAAGGTATTTCATTTAAGGTCTTTCCTATAACTTCCTCTCTTTTATAACCCAGAGTATCTTCAAAAATTTTATTCATATCCAAGTAAATCAAGTCTTTTAAGGTAATTATTGCCATAAGATTGGGATTAGAATTAAATACCTTGGAAAAATTGATTCCCGATAAACGCAGCTCATTTTCAGCTTTCTTGTGAAAAATGGCCTCTTTCTTCAGATTGCTTAAAAATTCATGAAGCTTGTATTGCTGACGTTTCTTGCTGAGAAACTTTTCGGGGGGAATATAAAACCTGTTTTCATATATTTCGTTCTCCCAGATTAAAACCGGGTGCGTTAGGATTATCTCATCAATCATCTGGGCCGGAAATTCCTTCAGATCATACTGGAAGATCGCGATGCAGGGGTTTTCAGCAAAAAATATATTTAGTTTTGCTTCGTATTCAAATATTTTTTCAACACCCAGATTGCTTTTCAGTATCCAGGTCATTTCCCCGGTGATTCGCAAAGCAGAATAACCCTCTGAGATAGCTTTGCTTGTTTCACTGTCTAAAAGCGCAATCATTCTGTCGGGATTGAAATGACCGTCTTTTGTGTATGTGTCTTTCGCTTCAAGTATAATTAACTGACCTGATTTTTCTGCGATGGAAGCGTTGCTCCATTCCTGATAAACTAGTTTGCGGATTCTATCGGTGCTGTTTACATCAGTGATATAGATGCATTTTTGACCTTTCATCAGACCAGTTATAATAAAGGGTATAATTACATTGCGCCATTCTTCCAATGTCTGGAATATTAAACAGATATGCTCGTGAGGTTTTAATGAAAAGAGTGTTTTCTTAAGCTCATTTTTATTAGAAAGCATATTATTACCTCAGTAGTTCCTTTTTAAAATTTATAAAGACCTGAATGATTGCTCCGGGTGAGATTGTTAAATCTATTGTACAATAAGAATTTTTATGATCAATTGTTCTTACCGCTTAAGCTATAATAACATTAACATCCGGTTTGATAAAGTTCCAAGAAAAGAGCCGGAAAAGGGGGGGGTAAAATGAACAGTATTATCGAGAACTGGGCAAAGTGCGACGGATTTTGCAACCACAGCGTGGGGAGCCTGATCGAGAAATTTCCGGAAAGCCTGAAGGAAATAAAGAGTTGGACAAGATCAAAGAACAGGTGGCTGAAAAGGGCGGCAGCCGTATCCTTGATTATCCCGGCAAAGAAAGGGAAACACCTGGCCGATATTTTTGAAATTGCCGATGATCTATTGCCGGATAAGGATGACATGGTTCAAAAAGGATACGGATGGTTGTTAAAAGAGGCGAGCCGGCTGAATCAAAAGGAAGTCTTTGATTATATGGTGAGAAATAAAAGAATAATGCCCCGGACAGCGTTAAGATACGCAATTGAGCTTATGCCGAAAGAACTCAGGGCTGAAGCGATGAAGCGCGGTTAGTAAAACCGGCGATTACATAAATACGTCTGCTGTCCCCTTACAATTGTTTTTAACAATGTTTAGAAATAGACACCAAACAAATTTTTAAGACCTTTTAAAGGGAAGTTTTGATATAATAAGAAGTATTAAATACCAGCAGGATAAAGAGGCGCTTTTTTATGAACAGAAAAATTTTTTTGGATTACCTGGGGACTATAATTCTTGCACTGGTCCTGGCCCTTTTTGTGAGAACATATATTGCCGACGCCCGCTGGGTCCCGTCCGGCTCTATGATCCCGACCATAAATATAGGGGACAGGCTGATAGTTGAGAAAGTATCCAAGAATGTGGAAAGAGGGGATATAATCGTCTTTAAACCCACACCGGAAAGCGGCCTGAAAGAAGATCTTATAAAAAGGGTTATCGGGCTTCCGGGCGACGTAATTTCAATTGAAGATGGATGTATTTTTATAAATGGCGCTCCTTTGAACGAACCCTATTTAAAAGAACAAATGAGATCGGATTTTGGACCGTATAAAGTGGCTGATCACAGCTATTTTGTAATGGGAGACAATAGGAATGAAAGCTATGACAGCAGGTTTTGGGGTGTTGTCCCCGAGGAAAATTTAATCGGCAAGGCTATTGCCTGTTACTATCCCCTTCACGATTTAAAAGTGTTCAATCCAGAGTAAGGGTTAAACTTTGTTCACTCATAAAAGAATTACCCAGACAATCTTAAAGCTATTCCTTCTGCCTTCACGCAATTTCACCCTTACTATACCGTTAATGTTATGCACAGGGTTTGTAGCCGGCCTGTTTATTGATACAAGCCTGTTGAAAAATTATTTACTGTTCGCAACAGTGCTGATGATCTATCCTACAATGATTGGCATCAGGATAAGGGAGATTTTCGATCTCAGCCATTACAGGCTTATTTTAACTGCATCAGCTATTAATTTTATTGTTGTGCCTGCCCTGGCTTACCTTTTAGGAATCATTTTTTTAAAGGCTGAACCGCAGCTTTTTGCCGGACTGATCATTGCATCGCTTTTGCCAACATCAAATATGACAATTGCGTTTACTCTTTTTGCCGGAGGAAATGTGCCGGCGGCGGTTAAGCTTACAGTAGTCAGCCTGGTTGCCGGATCGCTTGTCGCTCCCTGGTATCTCCTGGTAATGATCGGCAGTTATATAGAAATAGACATGGCGAGCATTATTAAAATAATTTCTGTTGTAGTTTTTATTCCCCTGGTCATGGGCTTTGCAACATATTACCTTTTTTTAAAAAGATTCTCACATGGTAAATTTAACGAAGTAATCAAGCCGCTTTTACCGGCGGTTTCTGCCTGGGGAGCTGTCTACGTAATCTTTACCGGAGCAAGCACCAATGCGCGCCTGATAGTTTCCCAGCCGAAGCTCCTCGTTTATGCTCTTATCGCCTGGATGTTTTTTTATGCTGTTAATTATTTTATCGCCATCAAACTGGGACGCCGCTATTTCACCAGGCAGGATACACTAACCTTAATTTTCGGAACAGTTTTACGCAACCTTGCCATATCAATAGGCCTTGCGGCAGCAGCCTTCGGGGTTAAAGCGGCTTTGATGGTGTCTCTTGCTTTTCTGTTTCAGGGGCAATCTGCGGCCTGGTTTATCAGACTGGATGAAAAGTATAAAATATTGCCCGAAAACTCTGCTGAGGCGGAAGATATCTGAAAAACAGCTCCTTAAAGGCGCAGTATAACATTTGATAACCCTGTTCCGAAAAACATGCTGCTGAAGCGGCGCCAGCTTAAAGAATGAAAAATCATTAACAAAGAGAGGCCAATGCCTTAAGTGCGATTTTGAGCCTCATTCAAAGAACGATTGAACCCGAGGATAAGCGAGGAAATTGTTTGAGGCGCATTAGCGCCGAGTTTTGACCGAGCCCGAGGGTGAACGAGTTCGTACAAGAATAAGAGGCTAACATGAGCACGTAGACAGTCGACCTCCCTAATGCAGGTTAATTTTCAGAGTAGAGTAGATAATGTAGGAAGGGAGCTTAAAGATGGAAAGCAGGACAGTTTATTTTGAAGAAATCAGGCCCGAAAATACCTTTGAAACATTCAAACTGGTGGAGGAAAGGCTGCGCGGCCGGGATATAAAAAAGATTGTTATAGCATCTACCACAGGCGCTACGGCCATCAAAGCGTTGGACTTTTTTAAAGACCAGGGTGTAAAAATAATTGTTGTTCCCCACCAGTTCGGCTTCAGAGAGAAAAACTACTTTCCGGAAGAACTGGTTAAAACCATTAGGGGGACCGGTCACGAAGTGCATTTCGGCACAATGCTTTTTCATACCGATAATTTTTACGGGTCCGGCGCTCCTGCGTTGATGGCCAATTTACTGCGCTGCTTCAGCCAGGGTGTCAAGGTGTGTTTTGAGATAACCCTGATGGCCTCGGATGCGTGCCTTTTGACAAGCGGCGAAAAAGTCGCCGCTTGTCAAAAGGCACGGGCGGGGGCTCCGATACGGCGCTTGTTATGCAGGCGGCTCCGACACCGCACCTTAAAAGGCTCCGGGTTAATGAAATTATCTGCAAGCCCCTTAACTGCCTTAGCCCCGATGAATCGGAAGACAGCTTTGTTAAGGTGCGGAATATGAAAGAAAAATTTGGGAATAAGTAAAAAGCCCACCGAGAATTATACTTTAAATATTTGAGGACAGATGATTGATGACAGATGCTGCTAAGATGAACGCTCAAATTTCAGCTTCGATAAAGGAATTAAGCCATGAGACTTAAAGACAAGGTAGCTATTGTAACGGCAGGGGCCGGGGGAAGCTGGATGAGGTAAGGTAAATTGTATTATCAATAAGCCTTTCTGTTATGAGGACATGAGTAAATGAAGTAAAGTATTGATTGAGAAGCAGAGGTTAAGAGAGATTTGATTCAAGGGTTCTTTCTTGGATTGGCCAGCGGGACCGTATGCCTTGCCAACTGTGCGCCGGTGCTTTTACCCTACCTTTTGGGAGAAGGGGGGAAGATACCGAGAAATTACGCCCTGCTGGGGCAGTTTATGGGTGGACGGCTGGCAGGCTACCTGCTTTTCGCCCTGCTTGCCTGGGCGGCCGGACTTTATTTCTCAATAATGAGGCATAGAGGTTTAATCTTCGGCGCCGTATATATCATTCTTGCCGTTCTGATGATTTATACCAGTTTACGCAAGACAGAAAATAAGTGTCTGGGGAATTGCCTGGGAAAACCATTAATTCCTCTCACCCTGGGGTTTTTTACCGGAATAAACTTCTGTCCCCCGTTCCTGATGGCCTTTACGGAAGCTTCCAGCATTGTTAATTTGGGTCAGTGCATGTTGTTCTTTTTTATGTTCTTTCTCGGAACGGCTGTGTTTTTTCTGCCGCTGCCCCTTGTCGGGGGGCTGGAACGGTTTTTGTTGCTTAAGAATATAGGCAAACTGGCCGCTTTATTAATAGCAGTTTACTACTTGTATACGGGTTTGGTCATGATTGGAGGGAGTTGAAAAAAATGGGGACAAAGCCCTGGAAAGCATTGCTTTTAACATTGCCAATGGCCTTTCTGCTTGCTTTAATGATGACTCAGGGAAAGCTTCCAGACGCTTTGGCTGCCCGGGTGGCGGTAATACTAACTTATTCTTTGTTTAGCGTAATGTTCTTTTTAATTATTTGGTCAGGGAAAACTTACAAATATCGGGCTATCCTGTTTACCATTATCGCGGTCTGCTTTTGTTTCAGCTTTATCGCCAACCTGATTGAGATTAGGGGCAGTATGGCGCTGACCAAGGCAGATATTCTCGCCGGCGATACTCCCTTCTGTCATTTGGTAATACCTGCAGTGATAATTCCCGCGGCTTTGACAAGAACAATAATATTTCCCGGATCCATGCTTGAAGGCTTCGCGAGTATAGCAAGCATGTTGGTTTTATGGGCCGGCGCTTCTTTGGTCCTCGGACGCGGCTGGTGCAGCTGGGCCTGCTTTTTTGGCGGCTTTGACGAGGGATTCTCACGTCTACGTAAAAAAGCTTTGATAAAAAAAATAGATCAAAAATGGACTTACCTGCCCTGGGCAGTGCTGCTTGCTGTTGTCCTGCTTTCCGCAGCCACGCTTTCACCTTTTTACTGTCAGTGGCTTTGTCCGTTTAAGGCAGTAACCGAGTTTGAGCAGGTAACTTCATTTAAGATTCTCGTTCAGACTGTTATCTTTGTATCACTTTTTATCGGTTTGGTGGTTGTCTTGCCCGTATTAACCCGCAAGCGGATTCAGTGCGGACTTTTTTGCCCGTTTGCAGCTTTCCAGTCCCTGACGAACAAGATTAACGTATTTGATATCCGTGTGGACACCGATAAATGTAAGAATTGTGGAATCTGTATAAAGGAATGTCCCACTTTTTCCCTCGACAGCAAGAGCGTGGGTGAGGGCAGAACACTCATGTCGTGCGTTAAGTGCGGAAAATGTGTGGACGATTGTCCGCGAGGGGCTGTTACATACCACATAAAAGGCACAAGGGTGAACACAGGCTCGGATACTGCGCGTGTTTTGTTTGCCTATCCCGCTTATTTGTTCATGTCCGCCATCGGGGGGTCAATGATTGTTTCGACACTGGCGTATTTAATTAATTATGCGACTGCCGGAAGTCTATATGGTTAACAATTGCTTTACAAAAGGAGTTGAATCTTTTGGGGCGTGCCGCAAGCATAATAGGATATTGTTTGGCCGCGCTGGCTATTCCGGTTGCCATCGCCACGTTTGTAGGGATGGATTTTTTCTCACGCGGGCTTGTTGCGGCAACCGGGTTGAAAGTTTCCCCCTGGATGAACGGCGGGGATATTATCCAGGTCGTTGAACGCGGAGGATATCAAACGCAAATACATCAGCCCGTTTTTGACGGCCTGTTTGGAGAGAAAGAAGAAGGCTTTGTGCAGGTTGACTGGACACCCTTGAAAAATCTCCCATCCGTCATCAGTGAGGAAGTGGATTTCGACCGGGACGGCAGGGCAGATTTTAAAATAAGCCTTGACGTCGAAGCAGTTTCTGCAAAAATAACAAATGAAAATCCCAGGATAAAATCTTTGGAGGGCTGCTACAAATTAAAAGACGGACGGGCGGTAAGAGTGTGGCTGATTAATGATAAGCGCTGATATTTCAAGTCGTTGGGAGGTTGGACAGATGGAAGTCGTCGATTTAAACGCTAATAACCAGAAATCGTATTTTTGCTGTCTTGAGGAATGGTCGGAGGATATGAAAGAAGCGGGAAACCACAAGGAAATATGGTTTAACGAGATGAAAGACAAAGGTTTGAAGGTAAAATTGATTCACAATGAAAATGGTGTGCTTGCAGGGATGATCCAGTACATGCCCATAGAATATTCATTTGCCGGGGGTCAGGATCTTTACTTTGTAAACTGCATTTGGGTTCACGGCCACAAACAGGGCAGGGGGAATCTGCAAAATAAAGGATTAGGCAAAGCCTTGCTAAAAGCGGCCGAGGAGGATGCGCTGTCAAGCGGCAGTAAAGGGGTAGTTGTCTGGGGATTAATCCTTCCTTTTTTTATGAAGGCAGCCTGGTTTAAGAAACACGGATACAAAGCAGTGGACAGAATAGGTATGCAGTCGCTGTTATGGAAACCTTTTTCCGGCGATGCAGTTGCTCCCAGGTGGATAAGACAGCGAAAGAAACCGGAAATGGTTCCCGGGAAAGTTGTGGTTTCCGCATTTGTTAATGGCTGGTGCCCGGCGCAGAACATCACTTACGAGAGGGCAAAACGTTCTGCCGGCGAGTTTGGAGATAAAGTTTTATTTAAAGAGTACCATACTATAGACAGAAATGTTTTTTTGGAGTGGGGGATATCCGATGGCCTGTTTGTGGATAAAAAGCAAATCTGGACTGGTCCACCTCCGTCCTATGAGAAAATAAAAGGTATTATCGAAAAGCAAGTAAGAAAAAAAAGATTATGAGACTGGGGGGAAAATAAATGGATATCAAAAATTTAAATCAGATACCTGAAATAGAAATTATCCCTGGTTTTAAAGTAAAGTTCGTTTATTCGCAGTTTATGACTTTGGCTCATTGGGATATTAAAGAAGGATCGTTCCTTCCGGAACATTCCCACCCGCATGAGCAAGTGTCAACTGTGATGGAAGGAATATTCGAGCTGACTGTAGATGATAACACTAAAACACTCGGGCCGGGTTCGGTGGTTATTATTCCTCCAAACTCAAAGCATTCAGCGAAGGCAATCTCGGACAGCAAAGTAATTGACGCCTTTTATCCAATACGTGAAGATTACTTAAATAAATATCAGAAGTAGGTGATATTATAAAATATTGACCGGCTAAAAAGTAGTCCGGGAGTCTGTGTGTCCTATTTTGAAGTTAATAAAAGATGAGGAATAGATAAAAATATGATTACATTTAATGAATTTAGTCTGTCAGAACCTGTTCTTAAGTCTCTCAACGATATGGGTTTTGAAGAAGTGACGCCTATACAGGAGCAGGCTATTCCAATTGGTTTAACAGGCAGGGACCTTATGGGGCAGGCCCATACCGGGACTGGTAAGACAGTAGCCTTTGGCGTACCCATGGTTGAGTTCTTCGATCCCGGGAAGGAACAGATACAAGGTGTCGTCTTAACACCTACCCGTGAGTTAGCCGTCCAGGTGGCCGAGGAGTTAAACAGGGTCGGATATCATAAAGGTATCCACACACTGCCCATATACGGCGGTCAGGATATTGACCGCCAGATCAGAGCGCTTAAGAACAGACCTCACATTATCGTGGGGACGCCGGGCCGGTTTAAAGATCACATAAGGAGAAGGACAATCCGTCTAGGCCAGGTTGGTATTGTGGTTCTGGACGAGGCGGATGAAATGTTGAATATGGGCTTTATCGAGGATATAGAGACGATACTTAAGGAAACTCCTCAGGATCGTCAGACTTTGCTTTTTTCTGCAACAATACCCGCTCAGATCCAGGACTTGGCCCAGCGGTTTATGAGGGATCCGGAAGTTATCCGGATTGAGGACAGGCAGGTTACTGTCCCAAACCTTAGACAAAGTTACATAGAAGTCGAGGAGAAACAAAAATTTGATGTATTTTGCCGCGTGTTGGACGCACAGCCTCCGGATCGCGCCATTGTTTTTAGCCGGACAAGGCGCAGAGTGGACGAACTCTCTGAGGCATTGATCAAACGCGGCTATTCATCACAGGGGATCCACGGAGAGATGCTCCAGTCCAGGCGTGATCTTGTAATGCGGCAGTTTAAGGAAGGCGTTATCGAGCTGCTTGTGGCAACTGATGTTGCCGCCAGGGGTCTGGATATTACCGGAGTGACCCATATATATAACTTTGATATTCCCCAGGACCCGGAGAGTTATGTCCACCGTGTCGGCCGTACCGGACGCGCCGGCAAAAAAGGCGTGGCTATTACTTTTGTTACACCAAGAGAGATTCACCATATGAAAACTATCGAAAACATGATCAAGAGTAAAATAACGCGCAAACCTGCTCCAACATTTAAAGAGGTATTTGAAGGACAGCAGCGCCTGGCAGTGGATAAACTTCTGACTGCCGTGGAAAAAGGGGATCTCGAGAGTTACAAGGGATTGGCCAAGGGTCTGCTGGAAGAAACTGACCCGGTTACCCTTGTTTGTGCCGCGTTAAAAATACTGACCAAGGAATCCGATTTGACCCCTGTCACTCTCACCCAGGAGAGACCGCCAAAAATAAGGCAGTTAAAGGATGAAAGCCGGGCAAAAAGGATATATCAAAAGAGATAAAAGCGAGGCTTTCACTTATCGGTCAACATCACGGTTTTTCTTCTGCAGGAGCCATCTGGTTTTTCAGGCAGCCTATCCCGGGAATAACCACTTCGACAATGTCCCCCGGTTTCATGCGGCCCACACCGGAAGGTGTGCCGGTGAGAATAACGTCTCCGGGCAATAGAGTCATCACTTTTGAAATAAAGGCAACCAGGCTCGCCACCGGGAAGATCAACCGGCTTGTGGAAGAATGCTGTTTTATTTCTCCGTTGAGGTATAGAAAGATCTCTTGGTTGTCGGGATCCAGATCGGTTTCAATATGCGGACCCAATGGGCAGAATGTATCAAAGGACTTGGCTCTTGTCCACTGCTTGTCTTTGCCCTGCAGGTCCCGGGCAGTGACATCATTGGCGCAGGTATATCCAAGTATGTATTCGGCGGTCTCTGCTTCACTGACATTATGCGCTGTCTTTTTTATAACCACGGCCAGTTCGGCCTCGTAATCCACCCGGTGGCTCCAGGGAGCGTAGACTATAGGTTTAAGGGGACCTATTACGGATGTGGACGGCTTTAAAAAGATTAACGGCTCTTCAGGCAACGGCAGCTTGAATTCCTCAGCGTGGTCGCGGTAGTTAAGGCCCAGGCAGACAGCTTTGCTGGGCCGGCACGGGGCCAGAATTTCAAGTTCCTCCAGGTTGTATTTTTTTCCGGTCCGGGGCTCCAAAGATACAAAAGGATCACCCAACGGCAAAACCTGGTTTCCTTCGATCACCCCGTAGAAGGTCTCTGTCTTGTTTTGAAAACGGCCTATCTGCATAAAATCCTCCTGCTTAATAAATATTTATGAACTATAAGCTGGTTTTTTAGGTCTTGCTTTTTAAATTATAAACCATATTTTTTGGTTGGGGCAATGGGGAGTTGCTTGCATGCTGAATTTTGAAATAGCTCTCGCTTTTCAGGAACTGGCCGATTTGCTTGAATATAAAGGGGAAGATTTTTTTAAGATCCGCGCATACCGGCGTGCGGCCAGGGTTATTGCCTGTCTGGATGAACCGGTGGGGCAGCTGTTTGTGAACAAGAAACTACTTCAAGTTCCCGGAATTGGTAAAAATATTGCCTCAAAGATTGAAGAATTATTAACCACCGGTAAGATGAACAAACTGGAAGAAATGCGCAAGGGATTTCATCCGGGATTGATGGAAATCATGAACCTGCCTGGTATCGGGCCTAAAAGGGCCGGGATATTAATTGAACAATTAAAGGTGGCCTCTTTGGACGAACTGGACAGGGCGGCCAGAAGTGAGTATGTTCGTAAACTGCCGGGTATGGGCGCAAAGACGGAACAGGAAATTATCCGGAACATACAGATGCTGCAAGACAACACCGGCAAGCACCTCCTCGGTCAAGCAAAAACATTGGCTGCCGAGTTGTGCGATCTTTTGGCCGGTTTCCCGGGTGTAAAAAAAATAGAAGTAACCGGCGGTGTAAGGCGGTGGCAGGAAACAGTTTCTATCATAAATTTACTGGCTGATACCGGTAACCCGGAGGAATTATGCATATTTTTGGCAGGCCACCCAAGAGTAAAAGAGGTTCAAACATGCAGCAAGGACAGGGTTAAAATTTCTACCCGGTGGGGAATAGATGTTGAGCTTTTGACGGTTGATGAAAAAGATAATTGGGCAGCTCTGCTCTGGTCAACCGGAAGTACCGCACACTACCAAAAATTAACGAGCCTTGCGCGTATGAAAGGCTTTGAATTAAGCGCCCGGGGATTTGCCGATTCTCAAGGAAAAATGATCCCTTTAAAATCAGAAGGCGATCTGTACGACCACCTGGATTTGCCCTTTATTCCTCCCGAACTGCGTGAGGATAAAGGCGAGATCGAGTATTGCCTTGAAGCAGGAAGGCTTCCGGATCTGATTGATCTAAAGGATATCAAAGGAGATTTACACGTACACAGCAATTGGAGCGACGGAGCAAATTCCATAGAGCAAATCGCGGACCAGGCAAGGGGCCTGGGATACAGTTACGTAGCCATTACCGATCACTCCGCATCTTTAAAAATAGCCGGCGGGTTACCAGCGGGCAAACTTCTTGAACAGCGCGAATATATCCGGGAACTAAATAAAAAGTACGAAAACTTCCGGGTTCTGCACGGCATTGAGGTGGATATCTTGTCCGGAGGCGGTCTTGATTGCCCTGAAGAAATTTTAAAAGAGATGGATATTGTCATTGCTTCGGTGCATACCGGCTTTCGCCAGGACCGTGCGGTGATGACCGAACGGATAATCTCCGCAATCAGGAACAAAAACGTAGACGTTGTCGGACATCTTACAGGGCGCCTGATCGGGCGCCGTAAAGGCTATGAAGTAGACGCGGAAAAGATTTTTCAGGCTGCCAAAATACATGGAACATTTATGGAGATAAATTCATCCCCGGAGCGTCTGGACTTGAATGAAGATTACGCCCGGCTGGCAAAACAATGTGGTTTAAAATTGGTCATCAACACGGATGCACACGATTTGCGCCGGATGAAGGAGATTCCCTTTGGTGTGGCAGTAGCCCGGCGGGCCTGGCTGAGCCCCGCAGACGTCCTTAATACAGCGGACTTGGGGGATTTGCTGAATACTGTTTCACCTTCCCATAAAAAATAAAAAACTCCTTTACCATACGGCAAAGGAGTTTGATTTCTAATTTAGTAGTGGTTTTTATTCTTGTTGAAACAATCGCGGCAATAAACCGGCCGGTCTTCACTTGGACGGAAAGGTACCTGTGTTTCACAGCCGCATGCGGCGCAAACTACTGTAAACATCTCGCGGTTAGGACGGGCGTTGCGGCTGCCAAAACCGCCGGAATTTCTCTTCTGCTTGCGGGCAGCCCTGCATTGGGGACAACGGCCTGGTTCATTGGCGAAACCTTTTTCCGCATAAAACTCCTGTTCTGAAGCGGTAAAAATAAATTCCACACCACATTCACGACAAGTCAGCGTCTTGTCTTCGTACATTCGAATCCCCCTAAATATTATTTGCCCAAAAGGTTTGGAGGATTCACTCAGGCCTTGACTTCCTTATTGCTTAAGGCAGCTGGCAGACGAGACATAAACCTCTTCAGACCTGTTATTTGAGCATCATTATTTTACCTTTTCTTTTTGAAAAAGTAAAGTATTAAAGATAAATTTTCACTGTAGTGACATTTGTACGTTAACTTTCTGACATATTATGATAATGCCGTAATACTGCGCTTTTGGACAGACTTTATATCCGGGCATTTTTTGACGGCAGGTTATGAATCTTGGTTTGCAAAATCTTCTTCTTTTGCTTTTTCACGGAACCAGCGCCGTATTTCATCCAATATTGGCGGCGAGACATAAAATATTTGAATAGAGGAAGAAAATTGCACAGAATGTCCCTCACTGATGAACAAAACGCCGGCTTCATTTTCCCCGAGGGTTTCATCAATTCGTTGAGCTATATGGTTGAACCTCTTTGTACTGATATCCCAGAAGAATTCTGAAATTTTTTCAAATGCCGTTTGAGTCATCACTACACGAAGGCAGTTGCCCCAGTCAAGACTTTGAGTAAACAGCTCCAAATCTTCTATGGCTTGCATTTCTGCGCCCTGATCACACTTTTCTTTGATCAAAGGGTAGGCCTTTTTATTGATCTGCTGAATATTGCTCAAGCCCTGTTCTCCGCTGAAGGAGTTGGATTCATGGTATATCTTCTTTATCTTTCCGATCTTTCCCTCAATGTTTGCAAGGTGTTCCCCCACCTGTTTCCAGTATTGCTCAACCTTTTCAACATATTCTTCCGGGGAGTCTTTTCTGACAAAGACCAATGGCGCCAGGTATAATTTTCGCCCCGTTTTGAATTGCTCAGCCTCCGGTTTTTCAAGCTTGCCTAGGATTTCGGACACGTGTCTGGCTCCTTTCTGGATTTTTTTCATCTCAAGACTGGTGGTTATTCTGCTAAAAAGTTTATTACACAAAGGGTAAAAATACAAGTTTATTGAACACTGCGGCAGATTTGACAGGCGCGCCAAATACTTGCATTTAACCATAATCGAATGTATAATAAACGATGGATTAGAAGGTTGAAGACAATAGCAGACTACATGGAGAGATGGCCGAGTTGGTCGAAGGCGCTCGCCTGGAGAGCGAGTAGACGGGCATAAAACTTGTCTCGGGGGTTCGAATCCCTCTCTCTCCGCCATGCTTTTGTTTGGTTTAAGGTTACTAATTAAATATGGCCGTGCTAGACGGGGAGGTAGCGGTGCCCTGAACCCGCAACCCGCTATAGCGGGGTTGAATTCCTGCCCGAGGGTATGACTTGTGGGGTCCGGCCTGTTTACGAGGAGCGATGACGGTTGGGTCTTGCGCGGCGGAGACTTTTGAACTGTGTCAGGTCTTGACGGAAGCAGCACTAAGAAAGAACCTCCGGGTGCCGCAAGGTTGCCTGGCAAGAGAAAACCAGTACAGGTTTCGCCCGGAAGCCATTTCTCGAAGGCAGGTGCACGGCCAGTATTTTTGAAAAGAGCTGCCTATAAAGGTGGTTCTTTGTAATAATAATACCTTTTGCAGCTCTTCCTTTCCTTTAAGACGAAAGAGGAAGGATTTTTTAATATGGCATATCTAGCTTTATATAGAAAGTGGCGGCCTCAGCTTTTTGAGCAGATAGTTGGTCAGGAACACATTACAAAAACACTGCAAAACGCTCTTCTGGCGGAAAAGGCAAGTCATGCCTATCTCTTTTGCGGTCCCCGGGGAACAGGCAAGACAAGCACTGCCAAAGTCCTGGCCAAGGCTCTTAACTGCCGTCAGCGAAGCGGCGCTGAACCCTGCAATGCATGTGTAAACTGCCGGGAGGTAACAACCGGCGCTTCTATGGATGTCATCGAAATTGACGCCGCCTCACACCGGGGGATTGACGAGATCCGCGAGTTAAGGGAAAAGATTGGTTTTTTACCTGCATCGGGTAAATACAGGGTTTATATAATCGACGAAGTGCACATGCTCACTACCGAAGCATTTAACGCCCTCCTCAAAACGTTGGAAGAGCCCCCCTCTCATGTTGTATTCATTCTGGCCACAACCGAGCCCAATAAAGTTCCCCTGACCATTCTGTCGCGCTGTCAGAGGTTTGATTTCCACCGGCTGAGCAGTCAGCATATCCTGGGCCGTTTGCAGGAGGTTATTGCGGAAAATAAAACAGGGGCGGAAGAGGGCGTACTGTACCTGATCGCCCGCTATGCAGAAGGAAGTTTAAGGGATGCCCTGAGTATTTGGGATCAGGTCAGCGCTTTAGGAGGCGATAAAGTTACTCTCGACGACGTGCATCAGCTTCTTGGTACGGTAAGGGAAGACCTGTTGGACGAGGCTGCCCGTGCGCTTGGCTCGGGGAATACAAAACCCCTTCTTGAAATAGTCAGCTCCCTGGTTGAACAGGGGAAAGACCTGCGTATCTTTGTCCGCGAGCTGATGGCCTTTTTAAGGAGAGCGCTTCTGCAGCTTGTTTCTCCTGATGCAAAGGAGGAGCTAAGCTTAACCGAAAGGGAACGTATTGCCGGCATAACCGGTTTGTTGGGGCGGGAGCAGCTGCTCAGCCTGCTTCAACTGCTTGGCAGGACCGAGCAGGAAATGAAATGGAGCTCTCAGCCCAGGACTCTTCTTGAAATAGCGCTGATCCGGGCTTCGCATACAGCGGTTACCGGCCCCGATCTGGACCTTGTCCAGCGTGTTGCAAGGCTGGAGGAAATTTCTGATCTAATCCGTAAATCCGCGTTCAATGACCTTCCTGCTGCTAAAGAAACAGGCATCAAGGAAGACAAAACCGTTGGAGAAGAAATAGAGGAAATTAAGGAAAAAAAGCCTCAAAAGAAGGAAACTACAAGCCGAAAAAAACCGGTCAGGAAAACGCCCGTGGAACAGCCTGACCAGACTGTACCCGGAGATGATCAAAATTCCCTGTTAAAACAAGAGTTTTCTGCGACAGCAGGAAGGATGCAGGAAGTTGGAGTTGACGAAAAACCCCTGTTAAAACAAGAGGAAATCAATAAAGCTCCTGAAGCCACAGACGATGAAGTATTTTTCGGTCAGGTATCTTCAAAATGGGCGGATTTTCTTAAGATAACCAAAAAGACGAATTTGCCGATGCACATGTACCTGTCAAGAAGCTGGCCCGAACAGTATAAGGACGGCTGCCTGACAATAGCTTTTCCAAGGGAAAATGAAATTTTTAAAGAATATTTGGGAACAACTGAAAATATGGAGGCGGTTATAAGACTGTTGGCCTCTTTCTTTAAACAGGATTTACGTATCCGTCTGGCCAGCGGCGCCCCGCCGGAACATTATAAACTACCCGCAAAGGAACAGGCGTTGAGCACCAGTGACACACTGGGCCTGTTTGGATTAACCGAGGACGACAAGCGTTAGCCTGGATGGCAGGCTTAGATGATTTTATTTGTTAGGGGGATGTGTAGTCAGTGTCCATGAATATGAACAAGATGATGAAACAAGTCCAGAAGATGCAGGCCGATATGGCCAAGATGCAGGAGGAATTGGGCAGCAGGACGGTTGACTGTACTGCCGGCGGAGGCGTGGTTAAAGCGGTAGTAAACGGGAAGCAGGAATTACTCGCAATAGAAATAAAGCCGGAAGCGGTTAACTCTGAAGATATCGACATACTTCAGGACCTTATTATGGCGGCGGTCAACGGCGCTCTCAACCAATCGCGGGATATGGTCAATAATGAAATGAGCAAGCTTACAGGTGGCCTTAAACTGCCCGGGCTCTTTTAGGAGAGGGTCTTATTGAAGTATTACGGGGCATCAATTACCCGCTTGATTGATGAACTTGCCGGTCTGCCGGGTGTGGGCCCGAAAAGTGCGCAGCGCATGGCCCTTTACTTATTAAACTCCCCTGCGCAGGTAACTCAAAACTTGGCCGCCGCCATGCTGGAAGCAAGAAAAAATATCCGCTACTGCTCCGTTTGCTCTAACCTGACCGATACCCAGCTATGTCAAATCTGCAGCGATCAGCGGAGAAAAAGGGATGTTTTATGCATAGTTGAAGAACCCAAAGACGTTTCAGCGATAGAAAAAGTCAGGGGCTACAAGGGGATGTACCATGTCCTGCACGGCGCTATCTCTCCCCGCGACAATATCGGCCCTGATGAACTTACCATAAAACAGCTTCTAAACAGGCTTCAGGAGGGGACAATTAAAGAAGTTATTCTGGCGACCAACCCTAACCTTGAAGGTGAAGCAACATCGCTATTCCTGTCCCAGTTGATCAAACCCATGGGAATAAAAGTAACCCGCCTGGCATACGGCCTGCCCATGGGAGCGAGCGTTGAATATGCAGACGAAGTAACCCTGACCAGAGCACTTGAAGGAAGGCGTGAAATAGAGTAGATTAAGGAATAATATTCCAAGTCGCCTCATAAGATAGATAAAGAAAAGCTTGTCTAAAAACTTTATCAGGGGTGACGGGAAATGGAATGGAAGATAGTCTTAATCTGCCTGGCCGGGCTGTTGGGTTTGCTTTTAATGGGGCCGTTCATGATCAAGCCTTTAAAATTAGTTTACCATTTAGCCAGTTATTTTGTTATCGGGGGCGTTTTGCTGTACGTTTCCAACTTTTTATTAAGCCAGGCCGGATTAAGAGTGGCCATAAATCCAGTAACCATGCTCACCGTAGGTGTGCTGCAGGTTCCCGGTGTAATTCTTCTGGCGGTTCTTCACCATGTTTTCGTATAACTGCAAGACAACTTTTTGGCTTGTACAGGGTTTTTATGCTATAATAAAAAATACATTTTAAAATGTGCCCGTAGCTCAGGTGGATAGAGCAGCGGTTTCCTAAACCGCGTGTCGGGGGTTCGAGTCCCTCCGGGCGCACCAGAAAAAACATACAGCCGCAAGGAATTGCGGCTTTTGTATTTATTACCATATGTATAATAGCAGGCTTGCATTTTACGATATTAAGAACGAAGGGGAAAAATATAGAGCCATAATTTACATGGCTCTATATTTTTTATTTGCTTAAATCTTCTGTGCTACCCATTTTCAACTGTTATTTCAACAGGTTTTTCCTCGCAACATTCCTCCTCGCAGCATTCCCTTAAAATACCATCAAGGATTATATTATACATTTTTACTATCAACTCTGCTGCTTTAAGCGGGTCTTTAAATTCCTCTGGTTTGTTTTCTTCAACATAGGCAATTACAAGTTCTTTAGCTATAACTTCTGCACTTTCGTCATAAAAATTATCACTGCACATATAAATACCTCCATAACCATATTTTTAATTTTTTCTTATTTATATATTATACCATTTGTCGCCAATATTGTCGCCAAAGGTTACTAAAAATGCCCTAAATTCACCTAACTACACCCGAAATCAAAATTAAAAACCCAAGCAGGACAAGGATTGCCCAACTATACCTATTTTTACCTAATGGCTTTTATCGGTTTCCTGAACCGCGTGCCGGGGGTTCGAGTTCCACCTGGCACACCAGAAAAAACTAAGCCCCGCAAGGATTTGCGGGGCTTAGTTTTAGAGGAGGAAACGTTAAAAATAAGTTTTGGCGGCAATTGTTATGTGCTTTTTACTTTTGAGTGTGTCAGCTGAAAGTCTTAGTTTAGGCAAAAGCAGCCGGTTAAGGCTGCTTCCTGATTTGGCTATAGTCCCGGATGCCGAGATGATTTTTGAGCGCATCTTGAAGTAAATGAGAAAAGTTTACTTTGCGTTTTTAAGCGGCAGGATAACTTCGCCGTATTCATGCGGTTTGTAAGGCCCGGCCGCAAAGATTGAGCAGAGCCCGGTTCAGATTTGCGGGGTTGTTTTTTTAATGTTGAGATATTATCTTCAAAGGGATTTGTAATAATAGCGTAGAAAACAGATTTTAGAGGGAGTATTTTATGGTTGCCCGTTTATAAAAACAATGTTTGAATAAGTATTACTCCTTCGTATGGCGCATTTGGTCGCAGATATAAAAAGTGTTGTAAGGAGGTAATAATGACTGCCGAGTCTTACATACAGAGACTGCTGGTATTTAACCCTCTGAGAAGGTCAATCCTTGCTGAAATGGTTAGGGCGCTGCGGCTGCCGAAGGGAAGCCGGGGACTTGACGCCGGGTGCGGAATCGGTCTTCAATGCCTGTTATTAGCCGGGGAGGTAGGGCCTGCCGGACATGTCACCGGTCTCGATATATCCTCGGATATGCTTGATTATGGCCGCGATTTGGTTAAAAAGACTAACCTGTCGGAACGGATCTCTTTTAAGGAAGGGGATATAACCGGCCTCCCGTTTGATAACGGCATATTTGATTGGGCATGGAGCGTTGACTGTGCAGGATTAGTTTCCCCGGATCCGCCGTCTTCATTGAGGGAACTGGTACGCGTCGTAAAACCAGGCGGTATTGCAGCCATCGCTGCTTGGTCTTCCGAGAAACTGCTTCCAGGATATCCCGGATTGGAAGCCCGGCTGGGATCAACATCAGCCGGCATTGCGCCTTTTATACAGGGAATGAAGCCGGAGCGGCATTTTTTACGCGCGCTGGGCTGGTTTAATGAGTTGGGGTTAAGGGAGGTCAAGGCCGGAGTCTTTGCTGATAGTGCCTGCGCGCCTCTGAATGACGAAGTAAAGAGGGCTCTGGAAGAGCTTTTCAAGGAACGCTGGCCAAATGTAGCAGCTGAACTTGCACCCGGTGATTTGGCAGATTTCCAGCGCCTTTGCCTGCCGGATTCACCGGATTTCATTATAAATCTACCGGATTACTATGCTTTCTTCACCATTACGATGTTCTGGGGTAAGGTCAGTTAGACTCGACTTTGAAACTTTAAAAATCTAAATACAGTGCCTGTACATATTTAAATCTAAGATGATCTTAATGATATTGGAACTGAACCAACATGACGATTATCCAGAACAATATCAAAAGAGTATATACCTTCTGTTGGAAAAGTAGTTCCTAACATTTCAATAAGCAGGTTACAATTCAATATATTCCGTGCCACGAAAATTTCTTGCTCAAATGGATCTATAATTTGTTCACCATCTGCGTCAACCAAAGTAATTTTTACCGGATGGTTTCCTGCCTCAGAAGGGTGCGCTTGAAATAATGCAACGAAGAACATTCTGGAATGAGTAACTGGAAATTGCAGTGAAGTAATACCATCAAATATTCCCAAGACGCTCAATTTATCCATTTTATCCATTATGGCATAATCACAGACACAGGCATACTTTAACTCCAAAAAAACCCCTCCTTGGATAATTTGTATTAAATCTACATTTCTACATAAGGAAGGTTATACCTCTAAATTTGTAAAAAAAAGAAAAAAGTATGCCTTGGGCTGCATGCTTCTTTTGGTAAAATAAATAACATTTGCCGGTCTTCATTCATAATATAGATTACATATCTTATTATGGAGGAGTATTATTATATTGGATAGTGACGCAATTTTAATAGAGGTTAAAAAACAAAAAGAAGTAGTTTGCATACCAAATCCTTTATCCAAATCAATTAAGGGACAATATTTTGTAGGACAGACAGAAACGTTGATTTTAAGTCAGGATCTTAATGCCTGGGGCGGATTAATTAATCCATCCGATTCAGGCGTTAATCTTTTTGTAAATGTCTATACTGTTACAAATTTCTCCGAAACACCTTTTTTAGCTCAAATATGGTTCAATACAGAACCGCCCGGAAAAGGTGTTGTCTCAGATGAAGTTTCTCCCGGCAATACCACCCTTTCCCCCCTTCCCGTACCCAAAATAGAATTGCAGTATGTCCAGTCCGTTGGAGGATTCCCGACCGGTGGTGTCAATGTGCTTGACAGACTGGTTGGGCCGAAAGGTACATTGGCGTCTGAAGATGACGGAAAATGGATTATTCCTCCAGGTGGAAACTTTATCGTTTTCCTAGAATCGCCTGGGGCGGAATTAATAAAAGCAATAATTGCTTTCGGCTGGTGGCAAGAAAAAATCAAAACGGAGGATATGTAGTCTTATCTAGCCCCGCAAGGATTTGCGGGGTTTTGAATTTGGCGGCTGGTACGCCAGGGACTTGTTTTGTGATTTAGTAAGGGACGGAGAGCGGTGGATTTAGGAGAGGGCTTATGATTAAGCTTTTCTTAATTCATGACAGTTCGATACATTATAAACACCCGGCGTTGGAATAATATCTAAAAGCAAATAAAAGGTCGTGAATAGAACTGCTTAAGGAAGGCAAAATTGGAGTTTACGAGGCAACTGCGATCGTTATTGTTGCTGTTATGACTGAGATCATGTTCACCGCTCCAAGAAGCGATGCGGAATTATTAGGCCCGGCTGTTTGGCATGGTTATTTAATCCGCACCTTGTTAGCCATGGCGGCTTTTTTAATTCTTTCCAGGCTTATGGACAGGTTCCCTGGCCATGACCTGGTATTTGTCTACAAAAAGGTATTTGGTAATGTCGCCGGAAGTACGTTTTCACTATTGCTCGGCGCCGCCTTTCTCTTTCAGGCAATAAGGTTTACAAGGGAATTCTCAGAAGCAATAAAAGTATATGTATACTCCTCAACACCACCGAGCTTTATTATGATTTTCTTTCTTTTCGCTGTCTTAGTTATACTCTATTTTGGTTTTGAGACTGTCGCCAGAACTAGCGCTTTATTTTTATTGCCCGTTCTCTTCGGCTATTTACTTATATATATCCTTGGTTTTCCCCTTTATAAGTATTGCAACCTGTTTCCTGTCCTTGGATTTGGCATGAGCAGAGATTTAACATTTTCTATCGAAAATATTTCATTTTTTGGCGAGTCTCTTTCTTTGGCGGTTATTTTAAGTTCACTTCAGGGAAATAAGTATTTTAAGAATAGCGGCCTCAGGGGCATAGCTATATCCGGCTTGTTTACAGCCGCAGGAACTTTAGCATATACTATGGCTTTTTCTTATCCAGTGGGGCTTGAAAATGTTATACCTGCCTTTTCTTTTACCAGTGTTATTGAATTAGGTACCTTTTTCCAAAGGTTTGATTCTGTCTTCCTTTTTATCTGGTCTATCGGCGCTATGGTTACTGTAGCCATTGACACATATATATTTTTAAGCATTTATTGCAAGGTATTCAAAATTAACGATCACAAACCCCTGGTTCTGCCAATGGGAATTTTGATTTTTAGCGCCGGTATAATGGTAAAGGATCTCTCAACCCTTAGTTTTGTTATAATACCTTTTTTCAGGAAATATGCGGGAATTATTTATTTCGGTTTACCTTTATTGGCCTTGCTGTTTGCGGCAATACGCAGACAAAATGAGGGCGCTTCTTGAATAATTGCCGGGGTCCGAGTTCCTCCGGGCGCACCGGAAAAAACTAAGCCCCGCAAGGATTTGCGGGGTTGTTTCTTATGTACCTTTTTCATTGTCTTCAAGATCATCTTTTGCCTCAATCTCGACACGTTCTGCGTTGATCTCGTATCCTTCAGAAGGGCTGTATGTTACCTCTATTTCGTCCCCAATTTTCAAATCTTTTGGCGCCGCCTGAACTATTTTTTCGATTTGGAAGATTGTCCGGTTACTAAAAGTAACAGTCTTTGTTAAACCATCCTCTCCCTTGATTGTAACTGTATTCCCTTTTATGTCCGTTATAATGCCGTCAATTTCTGTGACATCAACAACTTGTTGTTTATCTCTTTCTGCGGTCAGGGCAAATGCCGAATAAGCGATTGCCGTAGTAAGAATTATTACAGCCGCGCAAATGCAAAATAGCTTTTTTTGTTTCATGTAGTCTGCTCCTTTCCAAATATGTATTATAGTTACCACACTTCCCAATATTTATTCAGGGGATATTTTTCACATACTTACAAGAACCAACGAAAAGGCTCACTTGACATTTTTCATGTTGATAGGGTTGTGTTAAAGGTTTGTGTTAAGCGGTTGTTATCTTGCCGGCCGTTAAATGAAAGGATTCGAGAAAACTTTCGAGCGATCTTCAACAGTATTGATAATTTGTTCACCTTCCTCATGGTTTAGAAGGTTAGGCTGCCAATTTTCCACGCATACCGGGATAAGGCACGGCAAGATCTTGCCGTCCTGTATGTTTAACTGTAAAAGAACCGTATCGTATTTGGTCCTGTTGTTCCCTCCAAAAATAAAGTTTCCAAGCGAGTAGGCTATAATGCCATTATTATATTTTTCTATTCCCTGCAGGACATGCGGATGATGGCCGACAATCAAATCGGCGCCCGAATCGACTGCCAGGTGAGCAAGCGTTATTTGATAAGGCTTTGGGCGGCCGGCATTTTCTTCACCCCAGTGGAAATTTACGATTACGTAATCGGCGATCTTTTTAAGATTGCAGATATCTTCTTTTAAGATTCTTTCGTTAAACGGATTGGTCCCGGCTGTAAAATCCGGGTTGTTGTAGTAGCCCAAAAAACCGAACTTTATCCCCTTGCACTCTATTACAACTGGTTTTCTTGCGTCCGCCCGATCCGGTCCTGCGCCTACATGTTTTATTCCCGCATCGTCAAGGTACCTTAAAGTATCCTCAATGCCCTGGGCGCCATAGTCACCGGTATGATTATTGGCAAGGTTGACAATATCAACGCCGCCGTCCTGCAATATTTTTACATAATCGGGACACATGCGGAAGTTAAACTTCTTGGGAACCTTTATACCTCTTGCGGTAATGGGATTTTCCAGGTTGAGCATGGAAAGGTCTGAGTCTTTAAAACAGGCGAGGTTTGCAAAGGGATAGCTATAATTTTCTTTGACAATATTTTCGAAGGAACAAGCAAGTACGGTGTCACCGGCAAAGTTGATCACGACTTTGTTGGTATTTTCGTCAGGAAGGATTACCCGGACAGGTTTGCCGGGCTCCTGGTATTTAATCTCTGCTCCAAGAAGTTCGCTGAAAGAGCGTAAAGGGACATAAAATTCGTTTCCGTATATGGTTACGGGTTTGCCGAGGCTGAAAACCTTGTCGTTAAGCCAGACGGTTTTTGAAAGATTTGTTAATGTTATATTGTATTTATCATTCTTGACAGATGCCTCGCTGCCATTGACTTCTTCTCTTAAATCAAATATCCGGCAGATTTCCTCAAGCGGTACAAAATAAGATCCGTCAGATAAAACTGCCCTTTCAGATACAAAAATCTCCTCAGAAATCTCCTTTTCTGTTTTTTTAAATGTTGAGTCTGTTGACTCCGTAAAACAAATTACAGGCCAGGCGGTTAATAAAATTAAAATTAAAAGGATATTTTCTGCTTTCCTCATTTGATGATCCTGCGTGATAATTTTGTATTATATAATAAATGAAGTATTGACAGTATTAAAGAGGGCATATATAAATAAATAACAAAAAGCGGCAACCGGCTCAAAAAATAGACGGCTGCTGCTTTTTTTCAATGTTATATTACCACAAACCGGGTAAAATTACAAGCCTTGTAATCATATCGGAACAAGTTTACACTTTCTCTTAAGGGAGTGATTTTGATGAATAATGAATTTGCGCTCTCGGTCATCGATCTGCAGAAACGGCAAACCATGGCCGAACTTAGAGAATGCAATGAATTTACGATACAGTGTGGTTTATCTCTTTCTGAACAGCAGATTGCCGGGGTCGCCGAACAGCGGTTATCGGCTCTCTATAATACCGGGCGCGTTGAGTTCGGACAGGGAATTATCAAAAAATTGCTGCGGGTGTTTTGTAACTCGCCATACATCATACAGGAAAATTACGAAGACACCATCTTGGAACTGCTGGATTCGTTTTACTTTTTTAAGAATGAATCAATGGATAGAATATCGGACGATGAGCTTATTGAGTTTATGAAAGATCGATTCGACGGAATTTGCCAGGGTTCATTGGCATACTTAGGCGGCACGTCCCTTGAAGAGTTATGCAGGAACACTCGATACGGCCGTGAGTGTGACGAAACAGACCGTCATGGCCGGCTGTTTTAGGAGAATAAATGGGCAACGAAATAACAGCCAAATCAGGGGACCCTTTTTTACCGGATGCGTCGTTTAATGACGAAGAAATACTAACGTTCAGGCTTAATATCTGGCAGCTTCTCGGGTATCAGACTGAACGCTGGACGATGGGCGACAGCAGTTCCGTGCCTGTTGAAGTTGCGGAGGAACTGCTGCGTTCGATATGTTTTACCCTTCATTGCGCCACGGAGTCCGGGATTGTTTCCGCGAAGGAACTCGCACGGCCGCATGACCTGCGAGGACTGCTGAAAAGGGGACAGGCGGAAATTAAAAATCTGATTAAAAAGGGAAAAACGCTGCTTGGCGACGTCGTGCGGACAACCCCGCAAATCGAGAACATATCATACAGGGATACGCTTCCCGGATTGGCAGGGTTCTTTAAAAAATATGACTGGCGCTATTTTGCCCATGAGATCCCGGCGAGTATTGACTACCAGCTCTGCCGCCCTGTCCCGGATAATCTGTACGGCATTAAATATATCAACGAGTATATTGTACGTCTGTCGATTGAAAACCGGGTAATCTGCAGTTTTGATGTTGACACCGTAATTTCATTGCTGAAATGTCATTGCCCTGATTACCGCGGGCTTCTTATAAACCTTTACGAGCCGGTTGCAGCGAACGCCGTGGGCCTCGCTTTGCTGGACGAGGATATCTTTTCGCTGGACGTTGGCGCGGACAGGCAGCGAAAGCTCGTTGACCTGTTTAAAAAATGCTCGAAGGATGAGGCGATAGGCAGGCTGAAAAATGCGGCCGGGAAAGTTGCTTTAAGGCTGGGTTTTGAGGAAGCGGCTTTTATAGAATATTTGCGACAGACAGCGGTCGACCTTTATCCACGCATCAACGCAGCGGCCGCCGCAGGATGGCTTGGCGGCGTGTTTATCGCTCTTCCGTATGAGATAGGAGGATGGAAATGAAAAAGACTGATGTTCTGGTCATAGGGGGCAGCGCAGGTGGGATATTTACAGCAATCACCGCGAAAAAGATACATAAAGATAAAAGCGTACTGTTGGCAAGAAAAACCGGTACGGGAGTAATACCCGGCGGAGTACCTTATATCTTTATTATAATTTATATATGTTTATGTACTTTGAAAAGGTGTTGGATTACCCCGGGCAAACATTCCAGGGATAATATAACATGACATAAGACAGTGAATACAATTGACAATCCCCATTTGAGCAATATATCATTATAAATAATATGAGTTAATGCTCCATCAGCAGCGAGGGTTCTTGTGTAATTCGGGAGAGGCGCCTGTTTCGGTTGATGCGGCATCTTCAGAGTTTATCATAGGTCGAAAGGAGGTTTATGGTGGTCTTTATCTCAGATGAAACAATCAGCGGGTTTATCAAGGAGGACGTGCCGTACATAGACTTGACCACTATGCTTCTTGGCATTGGCAAGAAGCAGGGCAGGATTGTGTTTTCTACAAGAGAGGACGGAGTTTTGGCCGGTTCGGAAGAAGTTTTGCGGATATTTCAGAAGCTGGATATAAAGGCTGTCCAGTTTTTGGAAAGCGGAGCCGTCATAAAAAAAGGGGAGACCATTATTACTGGTGAAGGAAAGGCTGAAAACCTGCACATGGCCTGGAAGGTTTGCCAGAACATTCTGGAGTACTGCTGCGGCATCGCTGCCAGGACAAGGCAATTGCTGGACAATGCCAGGGAAGTCAATCCTTCTATAGAAGTGGTGGCAACCAGAAAAATATTTCCGGGTACCAAGGAACTCTCCCTTAAGTCCGTCCTGGCCGGAGGGGCGTATCCTCACAGGCTGGGGCTTTCCGAAACAATTCTTATCTTCAAGCAGCACTGGAACTTTATGGAAAGCTACGAAGAGCTTCTGGAAAAGATAGCGGAAATTAAAAAAACAGCCTGTGAAAAGAAGATAATTGTTGAGGCTGAGAGCTTAGACGAGGCCATGAGGGCAGCGGCCGCCGGGGCCGACGGAATTCAGTTCGACAAAGTCAGCCCCGGGAATCTAGTGGGGTGGGTTGAGAAAATCAGGGCAGCGCATCCGGGAATCATCGTTATTGCCGCCGGGGGCATCAATCAGAACAATGCCCGTGAATATGCCGGGACAGGCATTGACGCCATTGTCACTACTGCTGTCTATTTTGGCAAACCGGCGGATATTAAGGTAGACATCCATGCCGCTGAAGCGACGCCATCAGATGATAAAAAGGTACGTATTCAGTAAAGCCGTGCCAAAGGTTTAAAGGTTTATATAAAAAGAATATTTTCAGGATAGAATTTGAATCGGAGGAGATATCAATATGAGAAGTAAAACAAAATTCTTTGCCATGCTTCTGTTACTCGTTTTTGTAACAGCGCTTGCGGGCTGCAGCGCCAACAAAGAAACCCCCAAGGAGGAATCTGCCAAGGCAGTAACTTTATACGCATATGTGGGCGCGAACTTGAAAGACCCCGTTACAGAGCTGGCCCAGAAATTTGAGCAAAAAACGGGCGTTAAAGTGGAAATGAACTTTAACAATTCCGGAGCGCTGCTCAACCAGCTGGAAACTACCAAAAAGGGCGATATCTATCTGCCGGGGAATATGTCTTTTGTAGAGAAAGCCAAGCAGGCCGGGCATATTGAAAATGTGGCCGGGCCGGTAGCCTACTTCAATCCGGTAATCATTACTCCCAAAGGCAACCCGGCTAAAATAACCAAGGTCGAGGATCTGGCCAAAGATGGAGTTAAGCTGGTGATTCCGGATAAGGAAGCTACCGCCATCGGTAAGACGGCTATTAAAATCTTCAAGAATGCGGGCATCGACGCAAAAGTGGAAAAGAACATCCTGGCCGGCATGGAAACTCCGGCCAAGGTCCTGGCAGCCATCACGATGGGGCAGGGAAACGCCGGTATTGTAGACATTAGCAACACTTTAAAGGCAATGGATAAAATTGAAGTGGTGGAAATCGATCCGAAGACCAATATAGTTGAAGAGATTCCTGTAGCCACCTTGAAGTATTCCGCCAATAAGGATCAGGCCGACGCTTTCATGAAATTTGCCGCGGAAGAGGGCCCGGCGGTATTCGAGAAATATGGCTTTAGAACAAAACAATAGAACAACATTCAAGAATAACAGCCGGAGCCTTCTGATCGGTTGTTTCTGGCTGTTATTCGTTTTCCTGATCCTGTTTATATTGCTTCTTATCGGAGGGCTGCTGAACTACGCCAACTGGGAGACGGTCAAGACTGTTCTGAGGCAGAAAGAGTTTCATTTTGCGCTAACTTTTACATTATGGACTTCCGTGCTGGCTACAGGGCTGTCCGCACTGTTTGCCCTGCCGACGGCATATGTCCTTTCACGTTACAAAATTCCCGGCAAAGCCTTTGTAGATACCCTGTTGGATATTCCAATCGTCCTGCCCCCGTTAGTTAGCGGGATAGCCCTGCTGATTCTTTTTGGACCTGTACTAGGGGATTTTTTGACTGCGATGGGCCTGGATATCGTTTTTTCTTCCTCTGGTGTTGTAATAGCCCAGTGGTTTATTGCCACTCCCTATGCAGTAAGAATTATGAAGCAGGCCTTTGACGGTATTGACCCCCGCATGGAAAATATCGCCCGTACTTTAGGTTATACGCCGGGGAATGTTTTTGGCAAAGTGACTCTGCCGTTAGCCAAAAACGGAATTATTAACGGCCTGATTATGACATGGACCAGAACCATCGGTGAATTTGGCGCTACGGCAATGCTTGCCGGTATCACCCGGATGAAAACGGAAACCCTCTCAGTAGCTATCTTCCTGAATATGTCCATGGGAGATTTGAAGTTTGCCATCTCGACGGCCATTGTGATGCTGCTGGTGGCGCTGGTGTCCCTGGTTGGTTTGAAGCTTTTTCTAAAACAGGAGGTAAGGTTTTGAAACCTGTTCTTTTTGCCGTGCAGGATCTCCATGTCCAGGAAGGAAATTTTCAACTGCGTGACATTTGTTTTACTCTGGAGGAGAGCCAATATCTCGTGATCCTGGGACCCACGGGCTGCGGAAAATCCATGCTGCTGGAAACACTGGCCGGGTTGCGGTATCCAAAAGGCGGGGGAATATTTCTCCGGGGCAAGGAGATAACCTCACTGGCTCCTGAAGCCAGACGATTTGGTTTTGCCTACCAGGACAGCCTGCTCTTTCCCTTTCTCAATGTTAAAGATAATATTCTTTTTGCGGCCAGATCCCATAAAAACAGACTGGAATCAAGCATAAAAAAAAGAGCTGACGAGTTAACCGAAGCCATGAGAATAACTCATTTGCTGGACAGGTACCCCCAATTCTTAAGCGGGGGTGAGAAACAACGGGTTTCTCTTGCCCGGGCTCTTCTGTCCAAGCCTCCTCTGCTTTTATTGGATGAACCGCTTTCTTCTCTGGATCAGCAGATACGCAGTTCCATCAAAGAGTTATTACGGACTATCCATAACAAAGAGGAATTAGGTATTATCCACGTAACCCACGATTTTAATGAGGCGCTGCAGCTCGGAACACATCTGTTGGTTATGGACCAGGGCAGAATTTTGCAGCAGGGAAAAGTAGAAGATGTATTCTTCCGGCCCTCATCAAAGTATTTGGCCGATTTCTTTATGGGAGAAAACATTTTGCAGGGAAGAATCGAGTGGAGGGACGGTCAGGCCTGGTTCAGGCAGGCCGATAGCCTTGCAGAATTTGGGCCTTTGAAGAAAAAAAAGATTCCGGATAAGTACCCGGATGAGGTTGCCCTGTTGATTCACGCCGGGGATCTAAGCTTAAGTAAGGCGAATGGTTATGAGGAAAGTAAAGCCAACAGCTGGTATGGACTCATTGAACGGGTCGTTAATTTCAGCACCCATCTCGAGGTTGTTTGTTCGGGAAATGGAAAATACAAAGCCGTTCTTTCAAACAACGAATGGAAAGAACTTAATCTGCAAAACGGTTCACGGGTTAAAATCAGTGTAGATGTTGATGATCTTCATATATTGCCTAATTGAGAAAAGTGAAAACAACAGTGTAACTTTTGAACCTCATGTCTTTTTTGCCTGGCGCTGCTTTCAAGCTGTCCAATCAATTTCTTTAAGTCTTCTATGTGTTTTATGAATGAAGGCTCAAAACCGCACTTAATGCATTGACCTCCCTTCGTTAATGAAATTTTATTCTTGCAGCTGCCGTCGCTTCAGCGGCGTGGATGTCTACTCTCGTAAAGTCGCAATAAGTCTTTTGGGATTTAAAAGCAGATCAAGTCCGTCGTTGATATCCTTCACTATTACGTCAGCTTCCCGGAGAGCCTTTGCTGAAGCTCCTTCCGGGCCGATGATAACAATACCCAGAGCGGCAGCCTCCAGCATCAGGGCATCGTTGACGCCGTTGCCCACGGCTGCAACGTGTTCTGCCGCTAAAGATTCTACAGTTTCCAGCTTTTCAGGAGCGCCGACCCCGGCTGTAAGAATGTGGATGCTGCTCTTAATACCTTTGCAGTATTCCCGGCAGGAACCGAAAGTGTCAGCTGTCACAATATGGACTTCCATTTGTTCCGCCAACTTGTTAAGCCTTTCCTTTACTCCGTCAATCAATACACCATCACGGGCTATCGTCCCGTTAAAATCGAGCACGATATGATTTAAAATGACAGATCCTTTTCCCGGAATATCAAATGTAATCATTTTTTCTCCAACACATTCTATAAAATATCTTTATCTATAATGCTTTAGCCATAAGTATATTAAATTATTAATATAACAAAGACTCTTATATAATAATTTTGTCAGTGTTAGGAACCCTGATCAACCCATGTTGATTGTCTCAAGGGCACGTACTTTTGTCAAGGTAAGAGACTTTTCTTAATCAAATTACACAAGGGGATTATCATATGCGCAGAGTTTATTTTGATCACAGCGCCACCACGCCTGTTCACGCACAGGTGGCCGAGGAGATGGACCGGTTTTTAACCGGTCAAAATTTTGGCAGCCCGACCAGCCAGCATTACTTTGGAACTATCGCCCGTAAAGCCGTTGAAGAGGCAAGGGAAAAGGTCGCTGCAGCCATGTCCGCCAATCCCGGGGAGATTGTTTTTACAAGCGGAGGAACTGAATCCGATAACATGGCCATACATGGAATCGCCTTTACAAACCGGGACAAGGGAAACCATGTAATAACCTGTGCAGTTGAGCACCACGCAGTTCTCAACACTGTTAAGGCTCTGGGAAAGCAGGGTTTCGACATCACAATCCTGCCTGTAAATCAATATGGCCAGGTTAGTGTCGATGAACTTGCCGGCGCTGTTACAGATAAAACGATCCTGATTAGTATAATGCATGCGAACAACGAAGTCGGAACTATTATGCCAATAAAAGAAATAGGTAATTTGGCAAGGCAGCGAGGAATTATCTTTCATACGGACGCAGTTCAGAGTTTCTGTAAAATTCCCTTTGCTGTTGATCGGCTTGGTGTCGACCTGCTTTCCGTTTCAGGGCACAAAATATATGGCCCCAAGGGTATAGGAGCCCTGTATATACGAAGCGGCGCACGTATTAAACAGACTTTATTCCATGGCGGGGCTCAGGAAAAATTGCGCAGGGCAGGTACAGAAAACGTACCTGGTATCATAGGGTTGGGTAAAGCGGCCGAACTGGCTTTTAACGGGATGGAGCAGGAAAGCAAGAGATTAACCGCGCTTCGCGATCGGTTGATCAGCGGCGTCCTTAGCCGTTTTGAGGAGGTAAGGCTGACCGGTCATCCCACTTCCCGTCTGCCCAACCATGCCAGTTTTTGCTTTGAATTCGTTGAAGGAGAATCAATGCTCTTCAACCTGGATATGAAGGGTATAGCTGCGTCAAGCGGTTCGGCCTGCACATCGGGTTCTCTGGAGCCGTCACATGTTTTGCTGGCAATGGGCATCCCGCCGGAGGTTGCTTATGGATCCTTACGCCTTACGCTTGGCAGAGAGAATAAAGAGGAGGATGTAGAATATTTTCTGAAAGTTATAGATTCCGCGATAGAGACTGGGTAAAATATTAATGTGCTTCTAAAATCCCCTGTTGCTGCAAATTATCTGCTATAAAATCGCTTTATCAATTATACTGCCATTTATAAAATAATCTTATTGGAAGGATAGATATTGATAATATATAATTTTATTTGTACTTATACGAGGAGGAAAGCGGATGAATAAAAATTTGGATTGCCGCGGGTTGGCGTGCCCACAACCGGTAATAAATACTAAAAAAGCGCTGGAAGAAATTGAACAGGGAGCCGTTCTCACTGTCATAGTTGATAATCGGACTGCGAAAGAAAATGTTACCGCTTTTGCTGAAAATTCTGGTTGTAGTGTGGACATAAAAGAATCTGGCAGTGACTATATTTTGGAGATAACTGCAAAAAATAAATCCGGGGATTTGCAGTGCAGTGCCGAATGTGTTCAAGAAGTTGAAGTTTCTCAAAAAGGTTCTGTTTACCTGATTACTTCAAACTTGTTTGGTCAGGGTTCCCCGGATTTGGGCGAGGTGCTGATGAAGAGTCTCTTTACTGCTTTAATTGAACAGCCGTGCCCGGAGTCTTTAATTTTTATAAACTCCGGAGTATTTTTGACAACCGAAGGTTCGCCCGTAATCGAACAACTTAATTCCCTGGTCGAAAAGGGGGCACAGGTTCTTTCCTGCGGAACATGCCTGAATTATTACAAGCTTGCGGAAAAACTGCTCATCGGAAAGGTCAGCAACATGTTTGAAATACTTGAACAGCTTACAAAGTCCGGTAAGGTCATTAATATAGCCTAATATAACCGTTAGTTATCCGAAGGATTAAAACTTGTGCTATAAAGAAAAACAGTGTAGATTAGAGGAAAGAACCTTTGGAGGTAATTACATGTCAGGAAAAGTATTGGCTAAAGATATAATGACTAAAGAGGTCATTACAGTTAATACAGATGATACTATAGAAAAAGTAGCCCAATTGATGTTGAATCACCACGTCAGCGGCATGCCCGTGGTAGACGGGGAAGGAAAATTAGCCGGCATCATCAGCGAGGGCGACTTGTTAATCCAGGACAAAGAAATAAAAGCGCCGGCGATGACTGTTTTTCTTGGCGGTATTATTTATTTGGAGAATCCCAGCCGTTTTAATAAAGAATTAAAACGCATCATTGCCCTGAAAGTCAGCGAGCTAATGTCCAAAAAGGTGTATTCTGTCGGGCCGGAAGACCCAATCGAGAAAGTAATCAAAATTATATCGGAAAAAGAAGTCAACCGTGTTCCGGTAGTGGATGAAAACAAAAGACTGCTGGGAATAATCAGCCGCCAGGATATTATCAAGGCTACACATTCATGATGAATATCTAAAAAACAGCAGTTTTCTTTAAGAATAGCAACCCCGCATTTTTTGCGGGGTTCTGACATTTTATGCTTCTTAAAAAAAAGGAAGTTAGCGCGGGAGTGATGAATATTTATAAGTAAAAAGAATGGATATAAGCAATGAACAGCGGAGACATTTTCGGGTACAGGTGCCCGGTATGCAAAACTATTTCCTCTGAAGAAGCAAATACCTGCATAGAATGCGGCCACTGGCTTTTTGATCCTGATTGCCCCGGCATGCCATTATACCGGGATGAGTATTTGGATGAAATAGATTATGATGAAAAAAAATCAACATCCAGATATCTTATTGCGTTCATTGCCGCTATACTTTGTGTTGTTATGTTCGTTTCGTTGATTGATATTCCCTGGAATGACGAGTCCTCTGTCCTGCCGATTCCTGAAGTGCGGCAGTCAGTAGAGCCGCTTTCCTTTAACGAAAAGAGTGTAAGCAAGAGCTTTACCTGGAGTTATCAAGGAGTTACATATAGCTGGAATATAAGTATTCCTGCAGATTTGCTCGACTACAGCAGGAATATAAAAGATGATGTTCAAGAGTATTATAAAAGCGACGGGGCTGCACAAAGAGCAATTTTTATCAGGTCCGACGCCATTTTAAGAAATCTGATCAGCTCTTTAAGGATAACATCGAACGGTGATTTATCCCCCTGGGTGGCAGAAGAAAACTACAGATTTGCCGGTTACATGGGAGAAGCGCTGTCGGCTATGGCTGCCAAATATGATTACTTTCACAGGGCTGAGTTTGTAATGAGTTTTATCGGGGGCGCTATCCCTTACAAAATTGCTGATGTTCAACTGCCGGTTCAGACACTTGCTGAAAATGGTGATTGTGACTGCAAGTCAATCCTTCTGGCTGCCATCCTGAAAAACATGGGGTATAGAGTTGCTCTGGTAGAGTTTCCGGAGCACTTTGCTGTTGGAATAGCTTTTGAAGATGATCAGGTTCCTTTTGGCCGGAACCTTTTATATTACGAGTATGAGGGAATAAAATATTATTTTGCCGAGACGACAACATCGGGATGGCGGATAGGTGACGCCGGCAGTAAGAGCAAAAGAAGCGCAGTTTTGTTTCCCATTAAATGAAATAGACAGGATAATGGCCCTGTATAAAGTACAGGGCCAAAAACATATTTACTGTTTGAATATAAAAGTTACTGTTAACTAATTGACGCAAGTATTTAATTGCGCAAGCTCAATACTATTCTCGTTTAACACCCTTACATTGACCTCGTTCGGGTTGGATGCTACTATCTGAGCCCGGTTGAGCAAGGTGGAATACTCCTGTTCATATTCTTGAGCCTGGTTGATCAGGTCAAGATTTATACAGGCGAATCCCAGGCGCATAAATAAAGCATGTTCCATCATTATTCTTAACCAGAAAAGATTATTATCAATAGAGTCAGCAATAAAGTTACCCTGAACCATCGGGATATTTGCGGGCGCAGGACAGGAATAGCTGGTTGTGTAGTCCTGTTCAATGCAATCAGGAACACAAAAACCAGGGACAAAATTTGGCACTTTTAAACCCCCCCTTTTATTCTGTTATATGCATAATATGGGACGAATGGCACAATGTGACATCAATTACAATCGGGAATCCGCAGGATATTTTTTTTAAAATGCTTGATACTATAATTAATCTTGAAAATTGGAGGAATATAAAGTGGACAGCATGGTGAGATGGAATCCAATGAAAGACCTCAACAACTTAAGACACTCCATAAACAGAATTTTTGATGAAAATTTGTCGCCGATGGTTAGTCGAACCGGCACAATTGACAACCCCTGGACTTTTCCGGTAGACATTCACGAGAACGCGAACAATATTATTGTCCATGCGGAGATCCCGGGTCTGGAGAAAGAAGAGATAAAGATTCGTTTTGCAAACAACCAGCTCAGTATTCAGGGTGAACGTGCCAATGAGCAAAAGCAAGAAGATGACCGTTTCATTAAAATGGAGCGTAGTTACGGCAGTTTTTACCGTTCCTTTAACATTGACTTTCCCGTACAAGAAGATGCGATTACAGCAAGTTACAAAAACGGGATGCTTGAAATTACACTTCCGAAAAAAGAAGGGGCAAAACCAAAAAGAATTCCTGTAGACGTAAGCGTTCATTAATCTAAAAAGCTTTCAAGGTGGATTATTCAAAAAAGGATAATCCACCTTTTTTATAAAATTATTTAATTTGGGATAAAAAGCAGTTATAATAATTATTAAGGAATAAATAAAAAACTTTTGTAATTTAGGTGAAAAATGAATTTAAAACAGCTGGAAGTTTTTTTATGGGTTGCCGAGCTAAAGGGTTTTACAAAGGCCGCCAAAAGATTGTACATGAGTCAACCTGCAGTCAGTTTTCAGATCCAGTCTTTGGAGGAATTCCTTGGTGTAAAGCTTTTCTGGCGAAACGAAAAAAATGTTATTCTTACAGAAGCCGGGCAACTGTTACTTGAACAGGCGAAGTTAATAGTTGCCCATTTTTATAAGATTAAATCAGCCATTAATGATCTGAAAGAATTAAAAACAGGTTCTTTAACAATTGGAGCAAGTACCATTCCCGGTGAATACATATTACCGAAATTAATCGGGGACTTTCGCCGGCAGTTTCCGGGTATTCAGATTAATATGCGGATAGCCGGGAGCGCGCAGGTTGAAAAATGGCTTTTAAACCGCGAAATAGATCTTGGTTTTTGCGGCACATTAATTTCAGGCAAAGGAATAGAGTGCCTGCCTTTTTTAACTGACCACCTGGTTTTGATTGTTCCGGTTGATCATCCATGGGAAGCCGGCGGGGAAATAAAGATCAGTGAATTAATTAAGGAAAAGTTTATTTTGAGGGAAAGCGGCTCCGGTACACGGAAAACTTTTGAAGCAAGTCTCGCCAGCAGTAAAATCTCAACAGAACAACTAAGCATAGTTATGGAAATGGGCAGTACCCGGGCTGTAATAACCGCCGTAGAAGCCGGTTTGGGAGTGAGCGTTGTTTCATTTTTGGCTGCCAGGGAACCCCTGCTGCTTGGACTGATCAAGGAAATCCGTGTTCGTAATCTTGACCTGAACAGAAAGTTATATGTTATTCGCGATCAAAGCTGGATGAACGATTTTGCCGCTGAAGCATTCCATAGTTTTATTTTTGCCCAGGATAATGATTTCTTGTTTTCTTGAAAGGTGAGCTTGAAGCAGCCGGTTATTAAATACTTTAAAAGGGCCTCTGGATAACCAGGGACCCTTTTGTAGATAAAATCTGCTATTCCTGTTTTGCAACTTCAAGCTGGATCATTTTTACATCCTGTGCGGGTTTTCCGTTAGCATTGGTTTTAGCGGCGGCTATTTTATCGACAACACCCATTCCTTCAAAAACCTGGCCAAAAACAGTATGCATGTTATCAAGCCACGGCGTCCCACCGATTTTTGCGTAACTGTCGATAAGTTCCTTATCGAAACCTTTCTGGCTCATCCATAACCGGAGGTCATCATCCGTATCTTTTTGTACGATAAAGAATTGGCTTCCATTGGTATTAGACCCGCTGTTGGCCATAGACAGCGCTCCTCTGTAATTATGCAGGTTATCGCTGAATTCATCTTCAAAAGGCTTTTTCCAGATGCTTTCGCCGCCCGTGCCGTTCCCCAGAGGGTCGCCGCCCTGGATCATGAAATCGTTAATTATTCTATGGAAGGTTAAGCCGTTATAATAGCCTGAAGCTGCCAGTTTGGTGAAGTTTTCTACGGCTTTGGGCGCTTCTTCAGGGAAAAATTTAACTTTTATAACACCCATCGTAGTTGTAATAATTGCAATAGTATCGCCTTTTTCAGGAAGGGCTAACTGGTACTGGTCCGGTTTCAATTGATTATTTACACCTTCCTCACTTGATTCTTCTGCCTGCTCTTTAGTTTGGTTAACTTCAGGCTTTGATGTTTTACTGCAGCCGGGTAAGATCAATAAAAGCAAAATAAGCAACAAGATGAACTTCTTTTTCATTTTTACTCCCTTATTTTGTTCAGCAATTTATACCGGCCCGGGAAAGGGGTAAGCTAAAGGTTACCAGTATATTCAAACTAAAAATTATAGTTCAGCAAAAACCTGTAAAATTTAACTGCTCCTTCCTTGTCCTCGGTTCCAAGGTTAAAGTCCTGAGCTTCTTCCTGTCTAATCCTGTTTAAAATTATCCTGTACATTTCTGCAATGACTGTTGCCGCCTTGAATGGACTTTTTAATTCATCAACTTTATATTCTTTCAGGTAAGTTATCAGCAGTTCCTTGGCGATTTCCTCGTAATCTATTCTTGGGTTATCCGGCATACTGTACACTCCTTTTTATGTTCTGTTATCCCTTTTCCTAAATTATATTGTAACCTAAAATTTATTTTCTTGCATATCTTATTTGGACATATTCATGATATTTTTTTATTGATTTTTTAAAAGGGGGTCAAAAATTGGGTAAGGGGAAAATAAAGCATTTATATCCGGGGGGAAACACTTCGGCAGGCTTTTATTCATATTACTCAAACATTTGACGGCGTTGTTATTCCTGCGCTTGGGATAGCCCTAATTGACGGAACAAGCCCGCATATAGTTGATCCCTGTTATCCCGGAGCCGTTGATGAGATTATTAACCTGGGGGAATATTGGGATGAGGCAAAGCTCCGGTGCAGCAGGGAACAGATTTTAGCGGACAGCGTTCTATTGGGACAGCTTTTTCCTGCAGCGTACTGCCAGTTGGCGGAGGCTAAAATAGCCCGGGATGATGGTGAAAGCTGTGTTGCCGGTTGTATGGATTTTCTAAGTGTCAACAGAATAACGCTTGATTTAGCCGGTGAAATAATTGAAGGTCTGCGGGGCAGCGGGAAGACTCCTCTGGCAAGGCATCTGTTCTGTTCGGCAATTACTCCCGACGGCGTAAAACACTTTATAGAAAGCCTACTGGACGGTATTGAAAAATTATACCTGATTAAGGGACTTCCTGGCAGCGGCCGTTCTTATCTGGTTGAAACAATAGCCCGGGAGGCTCATCTGCAGGGATTGGACACAGAGGTTTACCACTGCGCTTTTGAACCTAAGAAGGCAGATCTTGTAGTTTATCCCGGAAGCGAAATCTGCGGTACTCAAGGATGCAGGGGAATTTGGTTTTAAGCCTGAAATAGTAAAGGGACCGGATACAAAAGCAGTCGATTTAAATAGCTGCCTTAATCAAACCAGGCTGGAAGGCGGTATGGATCGGTTTCTAAGCGCCGAGCAGCGTTTTACAGCGTCGCTCAACCGGGCCGTAAGTTATATAAGCGAAGCTAAGCGGGTCCATGATCATATGGAGAGCTTTTATGTGCCGGCAATGGATTTTAAAGCCATAGAAAAAAAGAGAAACGATATCTTGCAGCGTATTCTCGGTTATGCGCAAAAGACGTAAATTGTCACGACATGTTTTTTATTGAATCAGGGTTTTACATGTCGTCAAATTTGATGATCCTGATTAAAGACCGTGAGCTTGTCAGTGTGCAGGGGATAATTACGCTGTAATCGCTTTGGGGGGTTACCATCCACTGGTTCATCACCGACTGGCCGGAAATGCTCTCTTTCCAGGACATTTTTTTAAGGATAGCGCCGGCCGGGTCGATTTCAACCAGGAGTAAATTGGCTTTGTCCGCGATCAGGGTGTTTCCACCCGGTAAGCGGAGGGCTCCCGTGGGGAAAAATATACAGGCCGGTATTTCAGCCGCCGCATCTGCCGTATCCTGCTCGCCCGTGTAATCTGCAGTATAGGGGCATTTGCCTGTAAAAGAACCGAACTGCCAGACGGTATCTTTTTTTGGTGTTATTTCAAAAACAGTTCCGTTGGTTGTGCCGCGGTCGACAATTAAAGTATTGCCGCTCTCAAGGCGTATGGCTTGAACGGGGTTGGCAAGGTACCCGCGGGTATCAGGTTTTACAGGTTTCCCCCAGCCATAAGACCACACAATCTTTTTATCTCTGGTCACTTCAATGATTTTATGGGGTAGTGTAATTAAAATATTGCCGTTTTGCAGCCGTTCAACATAACGAGGGGAGTTCGAAAGTGACTGCAGGCTGTATTCCCAGACGGCCGAACCATTGGGTGTTACTTCAAGAACGCGGGGTGTGAACGGTTTGCCCGGAGCCCCGGAATCAGCGATTAGTATGTTTCCGGACGACAGCAGTTTGGCGCAGGAGGCCTGAATCCCTTTAACAAGAACGGTTTCCGTTCCGCCGGGAGAAATTTGTACAACCGCCGGTTCGCGGAAACCCACCCGGCAGGCAAGGATACTGCCGTCAGGAAGCTGCTCCACATAATTGGGATGGTTGTATGTAATTTCATCCCTGTAATCGAGTTCGACTGAAAAACCTGGCGGTTCCCCGGCATTGACCGGGATAGAGGCCGTCCAGAAAAGGATAAATATAAGTAAGAAGACTATACGTTTTGAAATCACAGTCATAATTCTATACATGTTATCACCCTGCATTAGATGTTATAAAAACCGCTGGGGGTTTGCTGCTCCACTTGACATTTGCGCCGAGGGAACTGCTGACGAAGCGGAGGGGAACCATTATTCTGCCGTCTTTTATGCAGGCGGGGACATCAAGGTAATAAACCTTTCCGTCAATCAGGGCATTTTGTTCCCCAACGGTTAAAACTACCGTTTTATTATCTTTTGTTGCCGTAACTGTTTTGGTATCCTGGTCCCAGCTTATTTTTGCCTGCAAAGAATCGAAGATTTTTCTAAGGGGTACAAGTACACGCCCCTTTTCAAATAAGGGCGGCACGTCGAAGAAGATCCTCTGGTTATCTAAATATACCGGCGCCTGATAAAGAACAAGGATTGCGTTGGCAATGGTCCTTTCCTTGCCGTCAGTAGGGACGCTGACCAGGCTTTCTTTAACCCACATGCCGCTGGAACCTCCGCCATCCATGGCTGCGGCTTTTATGCACCCCAGATCGGTCATCAGGTAAGCGAGTTCTTCCAGGGTAAGGCCGGCGCTCCAGTCCTTTTTGCCGTCTACAACCGCCAGAATTATTTTGCCTTCCTTATTTATGCCGACCGCCGTTCGCGCAGCCGGTTCGAGAATGCTTCCCCGGAATCCTTCAAGAATGGCGTCAAAAACCGGCTGTCCGTCATCAACCAGCAGCGGGCCGGCGGTAACCAGATGTTTAAGGCCTTTCCACTGTTGGTCATAGTCTATTTTAATTTTAACAGCCGAACCCGGATCCAGGTTGGCAGTAAGACTTTTTTTGTCGTCCCGCAGGGTAAGCACGTAGCCGTTTGAGGGTACCGCGTTTTCTTCAGTTGTCATGCTGCTTACAGAGAGGATGCCGTTTTCATCAGGGGCGATGACTATACCAATTCCGCCGGACGGTATTTTAACATCGGAGCTGAAAAAAGGAGTGTAAAGTATTATTTTGTTTTCGGCGGCGGGGTAGTTAACTCCTTCAATGCTCAGGACAGTATCGCCGAGCTGGGCTGTAACCTGAGGCGCGAAATAGCCGAGAACAGCCTTTTTCTGATCAGTGAGTCCTACCGATGTTCTTAAAATATTCCATGAATTCAAAAGGCGGCCGTCCTGCATAAAATGGCCCAGCGGCCAGCCTGTACTGCTGTCAAAAAAACCGGCGTTCACAGCCGCAACAGCCCCGTGCCTGGCGGCAATACTGCTTAATGTTTCCTTCTTGCCCAGGGTATCCTGGCCGGTCGCCACGCGAAGTTCCATCAAAGTCAAAGAGGGATCTACTTCCACGACGTAACCGTGAAGAGGTTTTTTCTTCCAGTTCTGTCCCTCAAGAGTGTAGTAAATCACTCCCGGGGATATTTCCTGCGCGTTTTTAGAAGATCCCGCAAACGACCGGACGCCGCCCGGTATGAATTCTCCGCCGGGTTGTATTTGGGGCGGTAATGCCTGTATTTCTTCAGGCAGTGTTGTTGGCGCGGCAGGTTCGGCAGTTGAAGCCATCGTTCTGAAATTTACACTTGCAAAGACAAGGCATAACGATAAAGCAACAGCCGAAATTTTAATAATTACAGAACTCATTTTAACTCTCCTTAAGCGTTCCAGCCAATTCCAAAGCTAGTTTTGCATTGAGCAGCGCTTTCGGCTGTAAAACTTCAACCGCCCGCCGGATCTTGTTTTTGAAGGCATCCTGATTACTGATTACCTCATTTACCGCTGAAAGGCATTTGGAATACTCAAGGCTCGACGCTTCCCCGGCAGGATGAAGGCCAAGCTGGTCTAAAAAGCGCTTTATTTTTGGATCATAGGAGATGCCTACAAAAGGCACTCCGGCCACCGCCGCCAAAATTAAAGAATGCAGGCGCATGCCGATTAACAGATCGAGGCTTCCTATTATTGAACCCGCCTCACGTGCGGTAAGTACTTTGTCTATAACCTGCGCAGGGGATTTCATCAACTGCTCAACCTTGCGGCAGGCGGTTAAGTCGGTTGGATAATGAAACGGCAGAAAAATTATTTGCCAGCCTGAATTTGATAACTGGTCGGCCAGTTTTGCCACAACCAGTTGATCCTTTTCGTTGAATAAAGGCCATTCTCTTATAGATATACCGGCCGCCGGTTGACCTTTTTTAAACTGAACATCCTGGAACGGGTTTTGAGGTAATCTGTTTTCCTGTTCAGGTCTGAAATCTTCTTTCTTCAGGACAAAAACAGGATCTGCAGTAACATATACGGGTGGCGAAGTTATGCCCATCTCAAGCAAATCGTTTGCCGATTGCTCATCCCGGACCGTGATCAGGTCGACTCTGCCGGCTATGCTTTTCATCAGACGGCGGCCAATCACACTGGTAACCGGTCCGACACCCTGTCCGCAAAAACCAACCGGTTTTTTTAATTTAAGAGCCAACCAGACTACCCCGAGGTAGTAAACGAGGCTCTTTAAACCGGTAACGTCCTGCAGCAGGCTTCCACCGCCGCTGATCAGCATGTCAGCTTCTTTTAAAGCCAGGTACACTTCCCCCGGCTGCCAACGGTTTAATGCCTGTACATGATATAGATTCGCCGTATTTGATGGATTGCTGGATAATACGGTTAACTGAACTTCAGGGCAGATAGTCCGGAAAGCGGTGACCAGGCTGAGCAGAATTGCTTCGTCGCCGGCATTGTCAAAGCCATAATACCCTGAGATGACTAAATGCGGTTTACCCGGTGTCTTTGCAGTATTCATTAGCTTTACACCAACGTACGGCCAGGTTTAGAAGCAGGATTAAAACAAGCCCAATTATAATTCCGGACCAGAACCCATTAAAGAAACGCAGCATTGAAACGGCAAGTGGTGTGTGCAGGTGGGCAAAAGTGTTGACTATAGAAATCTGCCCGACAGCACCGAGTATAAGAAGGGGAAGGCAGGCATTGCCCCTGTACCCGATATAGAAGAGCAGCAGCAGGAAAGGCTGCCCCAGCAAAAACTCTTTAGTCCTCGGGCGCACTCCCAGAAAGCTGTCCAGAAGCGCCCTAAATTTCAATTCGAGTGTTGACGGGGGTAAAACCACTTCATTTCCTGTACGCATTACATATACGGCAAGAATAGCCAGGAACACGGCGCCGGCAAGAGCCCATTTGAGCAATACGGGCTTGTCTAAAAGATTAGCCAGGCTGCTCCGGAACTTGTTTGCGTTTGTTTCAGCCTGTTCCGTCTTCGAAGGAGGAGGTCCTGAATAAACTGAAAAGATCAGTCCTATAATTGCCAAAGGCAAAATATGCGCTGCTTTAACACCCATAAAGGCATCCAATTTTAAAATATAGGCCGAATCAAACAGCAGCCCGACAGTAAACAGCGCTCCAATCAAAGAGTATGAAGATGTAACTGCCAGCATGATTATACTCTGCCAGGCTGTTAACCTGCTGTTGCGCACAAATGTTAGCAGGGACAGGGTAGGGAAAATAATGACAGCGGCAAAGGCCATTAATTTACGGGCCGGGTCGAGAGCGATGAACAGTAAAGCGGCATAGATTATGATTGCGGCTATCCCTAAAACCCACCATTTGATCCGGTACGCTAATCTTTCCAGAAGCAGCAGTCCTCCGGAAATAACCCCAAGACCCATAATAAACAGTCCAAAGCGTGAAACAGCTATTGGCGGCAGGGAAGAAGCTTTTCCTGTCTTGAGGCCTTTTTGTTGAAGATCTGTCTTGAGGGCTGAGATAAAAGAGGCGTTTTCGGACAGGGGATCTCCTGTTTTGTAATAAGTAAGGGGACGAAGCAAGAGAATCCTTATATTGCGCTCGCCGGCAGCCAGAACAAAGCGGCTTGCCAGATCGGCGGTTTCGTATTTGGGCATTTCCTCAATTTTTGCCGTATGCAGCCGGACAAGATGTTTATCAAGGAGATTGGCAAGCTTTGTCAGACCCCGCTGGGCAAAAAATTCGATTTCAGTCACTGGTACGCCCAAAGAGCGTATTTCTTTTGCCAGATAGCGTATTTGCTTTGGATATCCCGGCACACTCGAATCATTAAATGCCACTGCAGACAGGTTGGGAATATTTTTAAGGGGTTTAATTACACCGGCTATGCTCTTTTCATTAACTCCCTGCCAGTTGCGCAGCTGCACAGCGGCTAGTAAACCGCAGCTGGCGCTTTCCCTCAAGGGTCCGACGGGGAAGCCAAGGCCCGTGGTTTTTAATGTTGCGTAATCCGCGCTCGTGCTGATAATATAATAATCCTTGTCCTGGTACAGATTTACTTTCCCGGTCTTTACCCTTAGTTGTTCCAAAAGTTGAAGGGCTTCGTCTTTCTTGTTTGTAAAAAAGTAAGTATAATCAGGCTTAATCTCACTGTTCCCGAGGACGTTTGCTATGTTTCCCGGGGATTCCCCGCCCAGCCTGCTTACGGCAAGGACTTCCTGCCCGGTCATTAGATCAAAATTGCCGTAGTTGCTGATTTCGTCTGCTCCAGGCTCTTTAAACAAAATAGTTGTCAGCCCGGATTCCCGGAAAACACGCATTACTTCAGGGGCGGTTTTGCCGGTCTGCCTGGCCAGTGACTGCAGTTCGTCATACGACATGGCCAATTCTACTGTCCGGTAACTTTTCTCAGTCCTGTATCGCTGTACTGCCGCCGTTCCAGCCGCTATCATGCCTGCCGCCAGCAATAAAACAAGCAGCCTGAGGTACCAGCTTTTTTTCACGCCTGTTGTCCTTTCATGTCTGAAAACCCTTTATTATCTTCTATTATATATTTCCTGTAGCGCGGTCGTTTGGAATGGGGATAAATTCTATCTCATCCGAATCACTGCTATTTTCCTGGCCGGAGTCCTGCTGCTGATCGGGATTCTGCTGCTCAGGATCGCTTTCCGGTTCATTGTTGGCTGGGTTGGAAGAATCATTTGGCCAGGTGTAGTTATCACCATTTTCACCCCAGTTATACTCCGGGGTCCCTTCGGGCTGTTCCTGGGTATTTTCATCCTGTACGTTCTTTTGCTCGGCTGTTGGAGAAGGCAGTGCGTTATCCTTCTCCTGGTATGCCATTGTTGTTTCAGGAGAACTGTTCTCTACAGTGTTTCCCTGGCTGTTCTGGATGACTTTCGCAACCTGTCCGTTCTTGAAAAGAGCCTTGGCGACTTGCCTGGCCTGATCGTAATCTACTGCCCAGTAACTTACTCCGTTTTGATTGGAAAAGCTGCCCGGCAGCGTCTGGGCGGCTGTTGCCAGTTGGTCAAGCTTTTTAGCCATTGATACAAGTTCAATGAGCTGTCCTGTGGAAAGGTTGGTTTTCATACATTCGTTTACTTTAGGTATTAACCTGGGTAGTTTTATTATCGTTTCGGGTTTGATTATTTCATGGGCCAGTGCTGTCAGAAAATTTAACTGGCGCTGGGTTCTGGATATATCCCCGAGAGCGTCATTCCTGTAGCGAACATACTGGAGGGCTTTTCTCCCGTCCAGGCGCTGTACGCCCGGCCAGAGATCGATTGCGTATTCCGGTCCGTCGGAGTTGTCGTTATAGTACATTCTTTTTTCAACATCAATGGATATCCCTCCCAGGATATCCACGATGTCCTTGAAACCGTCCCAGTTGACAAGCGTATAATATTGGACGGGCATACCAATCAGATCAGAAACAACACTGGCTGTTAAAGCCGGTCCTCCATATACATTGGCGCAGTTTATCTTGTCTGTTCCGTGCCGTGGTATCTCCACTTTGGTATCTCTGGGTACCGATAATAAAGAAAGCCTCTTTTGAATAGTATCCACATGAGCAACAACAATAGAATCCGTTCTTCCGGTGATTTCACCCGGCCGCGAGTCGGCGCCAAGCAGAAGGACTGTCATAGACTTGGGAGGGGGGTTCAAATCAGTCAGTTTTGTCGGTATCCCCGGCAATTTGAACAAATATGCGTTGGCGACAAGGAAACCTGCCGCAAGAAGAACAATAACAAAAAAGATCGAAAAGAAAAACTTCCCTTTGCGCTTTAATTTTCTTTTGGGTCTCATCTAAAACACCTGCTTAAAAACAATTTAAAATGACAGGCTGCCAAGGTACATAAGGGTTACTGCCGACTGGGCGTGAATTCCCCGGCCGTCCGAACGAGGTACAAGAAAGAGATGATTGCAGGCTGCCGGCTGTCCGCCTGCAGCGGAAGCCCCCAGGGTAAGATCGGGAATGCCGCTTCCAACCGGGTCGATAATCACAGCTTTTCCGGATCGTATAATAAATTCTGTGCCTTCTGAAATGATTACATCCTGTCCCTGGGCAATTGACTTGATGCGCCACCGGGTTCCCGGATTTTCCGCAGTATCTAAAGCCTTTTTTACAGAATCAGTCACGTACTGTTCGACAAAGCTTTTTGTCACCAGGGGATCAAGATGTGAGCCTGGTTCCCCTGTATCCGCCGCGATCGCAAGTCCGGCACAGGCAGCTCCGGCTACGGCTAAAACAAGCAGTAACACCAATATTGATTTGCGCTTGAACATTGGATATTTCCTCCTGATTAGTCGTTTTCCAGAAATTATTCGACAAACTAAAGACAATTTCCTGCAAAACAGCACTTTTATTAGCTGCTCATGAAGTAACGGCGCAAGACCAGCCAGGAAAACATGGGCAAAACAGCCATTCTTCCGATGCGGCTGGGTTCTTTTATGAAACGGTATAACCACTCAAGACGCAGTTTCTGAATCCATGCCGGAGCCCGCGTTATCCTTCCCGCGATAACATCAAAGCTTCCCCCCACTCCCATTCCGACAGGCACACCGAGCGCAGAAAGGTTTTCATGAATAAAATAATCCTGTCCGGGCGCTCCCATTCCAACAAAAAGGATTTGAGGCCGGGATTCTTTTATTTTTTGAACAACTTCGTCTCTGCTGTCAAAGTATCCATGGTGGGTTCCCGCTATTTTCAGCTGCGGGTATTGCCGCGTCAGCATGGAGGCGGCGGCGCCGGCCACACCGGGCTTGCCGCCCAGCAGGTAAACACTCCATCCTTCCCTTGCGCACCTTGCCGCAAGACGAAGCATTAAATCAATTCCGGTTACCCGTTCCGGTACGGGACAGCGGGCAACCCTGGAAGCCCAGACTACGCCCACACCGTCTGCCGTTACAAGGCTGGCGCAATTGATCATCTTGAGGAGCGCAGGTTCTTTTTGCGCCCTGTAAAGAATCTCGGGGTTTAAAGTAACTATTTGATGGAAGCCGGGCTCACAAACAAAATGACTCACCCTGTTTTCTATTTCATCTATGCTTAGAGCGTCAATCCAGGCATCCAAAATATTTACACGCAATTTCGGGCAAGCTCCAAACCCATATTACATACAACTCCCTAATGTTCTCTTTTCATGGAAGCCAGAATTTTATCACAGATATTAACGAAGCTGTTAAGATCTTCCTGTGAAAGATCTCCCAGATACTTTCTGAATACCTCTTGTCTGGTTGCACCGCAATCCTGTAATGTTTTTTCCCCCTGAGGGGTGATCGTCAGCCAAACCAGCCTGCGGTCTTTTTCATCCCGATCACGTTTGATTAATCCAGTTTTATAAAGCCTGTCCGTCAGGGCGGTTATTGCGCTCAGGGAAACGTTCATTTCGTTGGCAACCCCGGAGACAGTCATTTTTCCTCTTTCATGTATCTTTTTCATCACGAAAAACTGGCCGCCTGTTATCCCCTGCGCCATTAAAATTTCCATCTTTTCATGTATGCGCCGGATTAACTGCTGAAGTGTTATTTCCAGCCTTTCCAAAGATGGGGATAAAGAACCTTCGTTCAAAAACCGTTCACCTCTGCACATAAACTTAAGGAAACAAACAATTTATTATGTTAAGTATATGCATGTTACAAAAACATGTCAATTATTTTTGGGAATGTTAGCATAATTTAGTTGGTGTTGAGGCTTCATTTTTCAGAAATCAAGGGGCTTGCTGCAGCCTGCTTAACTATATGCTATAATCCAAAATAGACAATAAAATGACCCGAAAATAACCCGCAATTCTAACTTGGCGCCTGTAAACTTTCATTCTTTTGAGGTTACTCCAATTTGAGGCTTTTAACATAGGGGGGAATTAAATGTTAGCGGTGGCGTTAAATACAATTGGGCTGTACCCGCAGGAAGGCTGGGGTCCTTTATTCCTGAAAACGTTTAATGACTTTAAGGTAATCCGGGCTGTTCCCTGTGAGGAAAAAAAGGATGAGCCGCTGCAATTGTGTGAGCACGAGCAGTATGATGAACTGGTCAAAAATATATCGGAAAAATGGGATCCTTCCCAAAACATTCTCGAACTCCGGGGGCCGAAGAACAAACTGCAAAAAACAGTCCGCTACATGTTCTTTTTCAACCCGGACAAGAAAATTGATCGGGTTTTCCTGGAGGATTGCAGCGGAATGCTGAGTTTTCCCTGGGCATTGCAGGTTTTTATTCTGAATTCGCCTGAACCCGGCCATGTACCCGGACGAGACTTAATTAACCAGGCTGATATCTTTATTCTGGATGCACAGTGCGGGGAACAGCGCCGGGAAGCGCTGGATCAGATAAAAAAGTATCGGCCTGGCCTTCCTGTTTTTACGGAAAATTTGCAGGAAGGTATTTCCGGTACGCTAAAAGGTATTCTGGGCAAGCTTTTTGCCGCCTATTTAGAAAACAGGGACCGGGTGAAATTGGCTTTGGAAACCAATTATTCGGACAAGCAGATAATCTGTGAACAAGCCCGTAAAATGGCCGGTAAACTTAAAGTCAGCCTGTTTCTATTCGGCAGTGTATGCGACGAGTGCGGGTATGCCATAACTCAATGCGGTTTGGGATGTTTTTAATAAGGCGTTCAAACTTCATGTCAAGTTAATGGCACTGTTAAAGGTATGAAGCCGTTCATGCGGGGGTCATTCATGCGGGGGTCAGGCTTGACTTATTTGACCGGGGGGTAAATCAAATCGGAGTTATCGCCAGGCAAGGCGGCTTTTATTTCTTGAAGGCTCCGGTCATTAGTCCGCCGACTAAGAACTTGTTAAGGAAAATAACAATTAAAACCGGAGGCAGGATGGCGAACATGCCGGAGGCCATCATCAGCCCATAATTTATAGAACTCTTGCTTACGTACTGGGTGATTAAAACAGTTAATGGCTTGGTTTCCACCGGTGAGAAGATCAGGGGCAGTACAAATTGACTCCAGCAGCTTAAAAAGATCACCATGGCAACTGTGATTACCCCTGGTATGGCCAGGGGCAGGATCAACAGCATTGCCCTCAAACGCGAAGCCCCGTCGACGTAGGCAGCTTCTTCCAATTCAACAGGAATTGAATCAAAATAATTTCTCATAATCCATAATGCAAGCGGAGCGTACGCTGCGGTGTAAATTAGCGTTATTCCTGTCTGGGTATCCACCAGCCCTAAAACTATGATCAGCCTGTACAAAGGGATCAGAACAGCATAAACGGGAATTGCCATAGTTGCTATTAATATAGCGAATAAAGTGTTTTTTCCCTTGAAATCCACCCTGGCAAAAGCATAACCGGACAACAGGGCGATGACGGTTGTAAGCACGGTAGACGCTATTGACGAGATCAGGCTGTTTAAAAAAGCTGACCTAAATTCGTTCCAAATGTTTGCGTTATAACTGTCAAGAGCAAAAAGCTGACGGTAGTGTTCAGTGGTAAACGGTAAAGGCAGATAACTTACTGTCTTGCTGAATAATTCACTGCCTGGCAGCAGGCTTGCCCGCAAAGCCCAATAGATAGGGACAAGGGACCACAAAACAGTCAGAAAGAGAATTATAAAAAGGAATGCGTTTTTTTTAATCCTCGGGCGTCTTTTCATAGGTTAATAATGTTTTACCCCCAAACGGTTAATTAATGTTGTTATTGCCAGAGTGACTATCATAGCGATCAGGGAAAGAGCCATCCCGAGGCTTACTTTAAGGTCCCTGAAAGCGAGCAGGTAGGCCTGGATTAATACTGACCTGGTGTCAAGCGCTGTACCATTTAATACGTATATCTCGTCGAACAGCTGGAAAGCGAAAATGGCGCCCAATGTTAAAGAAACTGCCAGAGCCGGTTTTAACATTGGCAGGGTAATGTGCCTGAATTCCTGAAGGCCGTTGGCGCCGTCAATTTTAACGGCTTCATAAAGGTCTTTATCGATTGACTGCAGTTGAGCCAGTATAATCAGCGTACAGAGAGGGATTATTTTCCATGCATGGACGATGGTGATTAAGAATATCGAATACTGGGGCATACCCATCCATATTTTCGGCGATCCGATGATGTCTGCTTTAAGCAAGAGGTCGTTTAATAAACCGGAAGAAGGGTAATAGATAAGTTTCCAGATCAGCCCGTTGACAACAGGCGGCAAAGCCCAGGGTAAAATTATTACAGCGAGAAGTAAAGCGCGGCTCCGGAAGTTGTTTTTTAAAGCCAGAGCTACTATAAGGCCGCCTGCGGTCTCGATAATAATGGAAAAAACGAAATACAAACAGTTGTTTCTCATAGTCTGCATGTTTGTTATATCGTTGAGCAGTTCCGTATAATTACCGGTTCCAATGAATCCAATATCATTTGGTTTCATGAGATTGACTGATCGAAAACTGTCGATAACAGTGGTAATCAGCGGATATATGATAAAAACAACTGTAATTAGAAGAAGCGGGGTGATTAACAAATAAGAGAAGAGATTTTTTTTAGCCATCAACGCCACCATACGCAAAAAAGGTTATAAGCCCAAAAGGCTTATAACCTTTTTATGCATTCAGAATTATTTCTTGCTTTCCTTGGCCAGCTTTCTGGCATTATCCGCAATATGTTTTATGCCTTCATCAGTGCTCATAGTTTTTTTGGCAATCTGGTTCATAGTTGTTGCAACGTCAGTTTCAAAAGCTGAATACCATTCTGGCGCCCCCTGCGGGAAGAGAGGCTCGATTGTGGGCATGACTTCCAGCACAGTTTCTCCTCCGGGAAGTTTGTCTTCTTTTACCAGTTCTGATATTGTGCTCTTATGGTTCGGAAATATTCCGAGTTCCAGGAAAAGCCTTTTTACGTTCTGAGGGGTGTTTAACCATCTGATAAACTCGGCGGCGGCTTCCTTGTTTTTGGATGCCGCAGGGATACCGACTGCTTCCTGCAAACCGTATGTCCTGCTCTTGCCGTTGATACCGGGCACCTTAATAACTTCAACTTCATTGGCGACTTTTGATTTTTCGGGATTCTTATAATCCTGGACATTTCCGGCCCAACCGGCAAGGTCAATTGTCCCTATGCCCTGTTTGTAATTTTCGACAACATCCGTCCCTTTATATCCTATTGAAGCCGGGTCGATGACCTTGTTGACAAATAATCCCTTGACCAGGTAGTCCATAGCCTTGTATCCGGCAGAATCCTTGGACTCGAAAAGCGGTTCCCAGTTTTGATCAAAAAGTTCTCCGCCAAAAGATTTTGTGAGCAGGAACCAGGGTGTTGTTGTAGCCGATGTAGCGGAGAAAGGCACTATAAAGGGATATTGATCTATCCCTTTAGCTTTAATCTGTTTGGCCGCTTCCATCAACTCCTCCGGTGTCGCGGGGATGTTTCTTATTCCTGCCTGCTCAAAGCGCTGCTTATTGATATAAGTAAGCCTGAAGTCGTTGTAAATGGGTATGGCAAGGTAATCGTCCTTATATTTAAAAATATCCCTGGTACTGATATCGCTCATAAAATCTTCATCAAAATACTTATTTAAAGGTTCATACCATCCTGCCTCGCCAAATTTACCTACCCAGTCCCAGGAAAACTCGGTGACATCGGCCGGAGCTGTCTTTGCGGCGCAGGAGGTTACGATTTTGTCCTGTAAAGGTTCCCAGTCCAGGGTTTCCAGCTTTACTTTAATTCCTGTTTCCTTTTCAAATTCCGCCAGCATTTCATCAGAAAAAGCGTACCACGGCGGCAGAAGTACCTGAATTTCGGATCCGGCAAATTTCTGCTGCTTTTCAGCTTCTTTGGAAAACTTTTTGTTTGAGCATCCCATAACTCCGGCGGAAAGTACGGCGATAATTAAGAAAATTATCAGAGCCTTTATGCTTCCGTATTTCTTCAATAGTTATCCCTCCAAAAATTATAATTTATTTACGATGACGCAGCCTCAATAAAAGCCTTCAGGTTTTTCAAAGGGGTATCGATGACAAGGTCGCAGCCGAAAGAAGGCATGTAGTTTGCATAAGGTTTCATGCGTTTAATGAGGTTTTCAGTTTCCTGCCGCACCTGTCCGGGGGTCATTGCGGCCATAACCCGGATAGGGTCGATGTTTCCAATCAGGACAATATATAAACCTCAAGCTTCCCAAATATTTTTCTTAGGTTTTTACCTACATACCGCTCAAACATCCGGGGGATAAAATTACTGCCGACGGTTCCGATATCTGGATTAGTTTTGCTCCTGTTTTGCTCACCTCGATTGCAAAATTTAATACCACATCCGTGGTAAAGATCATCAATTCTTCAACAAAATCCGGATTTCTGATGATGCTTCTGGTCAAATCGGTGGCGCCCGCCAGTTCCACCGCCAGGGTAAAAGGCCCGACCGGAGACACAGCCAGCGGTTTTGCGAAGTAATCCGCGATCAGCTTCAAAGCCTGCAGATAAACCGGCATATTCCCATTGTTACGGGGATCAGGAACTCTCATTTTTTTAAGACGGTGGAATCTTTGACTGTATTTTCAAGCGTGCTCGGAAAATCGTAGTCCGGCTTAATCAGGGGCAAACCGAGTGTTTAAACGAAAATAGCGCTGTAATCCAGTGGGTAGATAAAATCCATACCCGCCAGATCATCCATCACCCGCGCTACTTCCAACTGCTTCAAAGGATCGAGGTAAACCTCGTACATCTTGTATCCAGTGTGTTTTAAACCTGCAGCGCCATTTTGCGGGTAAACCATCCTGGTTCTTTTCGTCTTCAGATAATCAGCCAGATTCATTTTACTGCCCCTGTTTTTCTTTCATCAGCCTCAAGGAGAGCTTGACCGCCCCCGGCGCGTTGGCGGCATACCCGTCTGCTCCAATAGATTTGGCGAAGGCAAATGACACAGGTCCCCCGCCTACGATTACAAACGGCTTTTTTGCAACACGCCTTGTTCTTAGATCGTCAATAATATTTTTCATTTCAGGCATGGTAGTCGTCATTAAAGAAGATATTCCTATAATATCGGCGCCTGTTTCCAAAGCCCTGTCAGCAAACAAACGGGACGGGACATTCCTGCCCAGATCACAAATTTCAAAACCAGCCGCTTCAAGCATCATGACGACGATGTTTTTACCTATATCGTGTGTATCCCCTTCAACAACACCGATCGTAATCTTGCCGGCCTGTCTAATCTTGTTTTTTAAGTGAGGTTCTAAGATCCGTATACCCGCGTACATTGTATCTGCGCATACAACAACCTCAGGCACAAAATATTCGTTTTGTTCAAACAACAGGCATGCCCCCGGAAAGGCCTTGCAATATAGCTTCTTCTGCGTTTATTCCCAATCTGACTATTTCGTTTGTGTAAAAGGCCACCTTATCCAGATCCATTTCCACCACAGCGTCAGCAAGCCTTTTAAATAGCTCCTGCTTGTCAGGCAGATAGAATTCCTCCTTGAAAAATCAAAATTCAGTCTTCGCTCTTTACAACCTGGTCATTGCCCTTTCATGTTGGTTTATATATATAAAAAGCGAGCAGTTAAAAACCGCCCTGTTCCATCCGGAAAAATTAGTACGCCACACTTACCAGTCGTTGATAAAAATATTATATATAAATAATCATTTGTAACACAAATAAATAATATCTATTATCTCCAGCATTACTAATCGACAGATTTTATCATTAATCGACCAAAGTTAAGGGCAATTCCACACAAAACCATGCAGAACTGCCCTTTTTTAATAATGAGCTTATTGTTTACCGGTTGCCTAAAGCAATTTATTCTTTAATAAAGACAATGTTAATAGCTTTAACCAGAGCATTCACTTTATCGCCTTTTTTAAATCCCGCTTCTTCCACACTGTCTCGCGTCATCACGGACGTGAGTCGGATGTTGCCATCCAGTCACCCGCCAACTCACATGGTTACTTGAGCCATTACATTATCCATTTTAATATCCGCAATCTCACCATTAATGTTATTACGTACTCCAGCTTCCACGCAAAACACCTCCTTCAAGACAGTTTTATTTAAAAAATACTCTTACCATTGCTGCTTTATGTCTGAACATATCCGCCTCAGTTAATTCTTCCTTGATAACTTCACCGATATTCAAGAATAATTTTCCTGTCCAGTCATAAGCAACCCTTATTATTATGTGCACTAATAATATAATATATTTATTGCCATGTCAATATTAGGAATCGAACTTACTTTTAGTGGGAATGCCGCAGATGGTTGAGTAGAAACATATCTGACAATTGTTGTGCCCTGGGAGATTATTGGTCCATTAACATACTGAAAACATACTGAAGAAAGTGTTTTCCTTCCGAATTGTGATTAGGGAGGAAAATATTGCTTTTTCCATATTTTAAGAGTAATTTCAGTTTAGACTCAGTCTAAATTCAGTTTGAGCGGTTACAATCTATTATACAGGTATAAATAAGGGATGTGAAAAGATGAACCGGATAAAAGGATCAAAAGTCAACTTACTGTTGGATATTGTGCTTTTGTTGATATTTTTGTTTGTATATGAGCAAAAAGCTACCGGCAACATCGTCCATGAATGGTTAGGCGCTGCAATTGTCGTCATACTTGTTACCCATGTGCTGTTGCACTGGCAATGGGCTGTAAGCTTTACCAAGAGGTTTTTACAAAAAATAGGCGCCGAACAGCGTATAAATTACATGCTTGATGCTGCTATCTTTATCAATTTCACGACTATATTATTTTCAGGCCTGATGATGTCCAAAGTATTACTGCCAATAATAGGATTAAGAAGTTCAGTCAGCCCCTTTTGGAAGTCCCTTCACTCGGTGTCAACAGACATAATATTGCTGCTTGTAGCGATCCATATTGGCCTGCACTGGAATTGGATTATAAATAACTTTAAACAGCTGTTAACACCCGTTGAAGGGTATAAGTATGAAGCAAATACATCTGCTCCAAAAACGCTTGGACAAGATTTAATTAGCATTGGAGGCCGTATTTTTATTATTTTTGCAGTGTCGGGAGTTCTTGCGCTTGGATGGTATTCCTTTTCAACCACCTCCAAAGCCTCATCATTTGCCCCTCATAAAACCGAAATGAGGCGCCAGCAGGGTAGAAACAATATAATGCTGCAAAATACGCAAGAAGGTGAAATACCGGATAGAACCCATCAAATGCAAGAGGGCAGGCATAAGCAGGGTTTTTCATTAGCCGATACAACTGCCGGTGTGGTAAAAAATATGGCAGTGATATCATTTATAACAGCTATTATAGTTTTTCTCAGGAAAATAATTCGAGCTAGATCCTAAAGAACAGGATATTTATACAAATAGAAAGTCTCTAAGCAAAACATATATTTAATAAACAAGAAACATTATTTATTTAGAAACAAAAACCCATCTTTCTAAAGATTAGATGGGCTTTTCTCTTTTAAATTTAAATTGGTGCAGCATTTGTTGGGCATTTTGTTTTGCTTGATACTTAAAAACATGGTAGCCCTAACGGGACTCGAACCCGTGTCTCCACCTTGAGAGGGTGGTGTCCTTAACCGCTAGACGATAGGGCCATTTATATTGTTTAATTCTCAACAAAGCAAAATTATAGCATAACCTGTCTTATCCGGCAAGCTAAAAAGAGAGAGCTAAAAAATGAAACAGGTCTGTTTCTGAAGTTCACTATTCAGAAATCAACTGGGCGATAAGTTTGCCCTCGAAGACCGGGTGAATAAAATTTTTAATTATGTCTTGACAGATTCATAGAGGATGTTTTAGTATAACCTATAAATAATACGAAGCGGTATTTTTGGCGAAGGAGCCTTTAGGTGGGGATGATCCCAACTAAAGGCTTTTTATGTGGTTTGGCGGGCGCTATGGAGGAGCAGGGACGCTTGGGTAAAGAGTGTCCTTTTTTAATTCTCCGCAAAGATGCATTGCGGCCTGTTGCAGGCGCATTGAAAGCGAAGTCTTAAATATTTTTAAGGGGGTATTATAAAATGAAAAAATCTTTGATTGGATCTGTTCTTCCTCTGGCACTTATGTTTTTGTTGCTTGGTCCGGGTGTGGCTGGAGCGAGCGAGGCGGCGGCTGATACGGGGGATACCGCTTTTATCATAATCAGCTCGGCGCTGGTTCTGCTTATGACGCCGGGGGTGGCTCTGTTCTATGGGGGAATGGTCCGCAGAAAAAATGTCCTGAGTATTTTTATGCAGTGTTTTATTATTATGTGCCTCGTTTCAGTACAATGGGTCTTATTCGGTTACAGCCTTGCATTCGGACCGGATCTGGGTCATCTAATCGGTTCTTTGAAATGGGCGGGGTTGAGCGGAGTTGGTCAAAGCCCGTTTCCCGACTATACGGCTACTATTCCGCACCAGGTGTTCATGCTCTTTCAGCTTATGTTTGCGATTATCACCGCCGCGCTGATCACCGGGTCTTTTGCCGAGAGGATGCGTTTTCCGGTGTTCCTGGTATTCGTATTGCTCTGGACGACATTTGTATATGATCCCCTGGCGCACTGGGTCTGGGGTATTGGAGGATGGCTGCGCGGTCTTGGAGCTCTGGATTTCGCCGGAGGGACGGTCGTTCACATCAGTTCCGGAGTATCCGGGTTGATTGCTGCGCTTATTTTAGGCCGGCGCAAAGGGTACGGCAGCGGGCCTATCCTGCCGCATTATCTGCCGATGACTGTGCTCGGGGCTGCCTTGCTCTGGTTCGGCTGGTTCGGGTTCAATGCGGGTAGCGCTCTGGCGGCCAACGGCCTGGCCGCAAGCGCCTTTATGACGACGAATACGGCAGCCGCAATGGCTGCGCTTTCCTGGGTATTTGCCGAGTGGCTTCATCACGGCAAACCGACCATGCTGGGGGCGGTTAGCGGCGGTGTCGCCGGTCTGGTAGCCATAACTCCGGCCGCCGGGTTTGTAGGCCCAATGTCGGCGTTGGCAATCGGTCTGGTTGCCGGGGTGATCTGTTATTTAGCGGTGAGCGTTTTAAAAGCCCGCTTTGGTTACGACGATTCGTTGGACGTATTTGGGGTGCATGGTGTTGGAGGCACCTGGGGCGCGCTGGCGACAGGGTTGTTTGCGTCTACGGCAATCAATCCGGCCGGGGCAAACGGCTTGTTTTATGGCAACCCGTCGCAGCTTTTAATTCAGCTTGTTGGTGTATTGACAACCTGGGTTTTTGCCGCGGTTCTAACTGCCGTGATTCTAAAAGCGATAAGCCTGGTAACCCAACTCAGGGTAAGTGAGGACGATGAAGATCAGGGTCTCGATCTCAGCCAGCATGGCGAGGATGGTTTTGCAGATCTGGTTATCGGTGTTCCTTTAGTGCAAAGCTTCTCATTTACGGAAGAGAGCGCGCCGGTTTTAAAGGAATCGTCCGCAGGTGTTCAACATTAGAATATTATTTTGAAAGGAGCGTTAAGAGCATGACCAAGATAGAATGCATTTTGCGCCCGGGAAAACTGGAAGATGTCAAGAACGAACTGGGTAAATTTGGTATCAAGGGTATGACCGTAACCCAGGTAATTGGCTGCGGTCTGCAGAAAGGGCACACTGAAGTATACAGGGGCGCTGAATACAATATAAATCTTATTCCTAAAATAAAGGTTGAAATTGTAATTAAAGATGAGGATGCCGATAAAGTAGTCAGTCTTATTTCAAAGGCTGCGCGTACCGGGCAGACAGGAGACGGTAAAATCTTTATCTATCCCGTGACCAGCGCTGTTCGTATCCGTACAGGTGAAAAAGGAAACGACGCCATTTAGACAAATCCCTTGCAAGCAGCCATCCGTCTGTCTTGTTGCCGGACGGATGGCTGTATCTTTTATCCTTTGTTAACGACGCAGGATTTGGACAAACTAAACCCCGGGAAATTATAGCTTTATCTATTGCAGGAGGGGGAAAAATGCGTCCTCTTTGGAAGGGATTTATAACTTTTGGGTTGGTATCTGTGCCAATTAAGCTTTATACCGCTACTCAGTCCAAAAGCATCAGTTTTACATTGACCCACAGGGGATGCGGGCATCCTGTCCAATACCGGAAGTTTTGCGAAGTTTGCGAAAAGGAAGTTACGCAGGATGAAATTTTAAAAAGTTTTGAATTTGCCCCGGGTCAATTTGTGGGTTTCACCGAGGAGGAATTAAGGGAGATTCCAAGGCTGAGAGCAAAACAGATCGAGATTTCCGATTTTGTGGATTTGGAAGAAGTTGACCCTGTCTACTTTAAAAAAAGCTATTATCTCGCCCCGGGAGAGGGAGGCGAAAAACCATACGCGCTGCTGCTTAAAGCTATGCTGGACAGCAATCGCGCAGCTATAGCCAGGATTGTCCTGTCCACAAAAGAGAACATCGCAGCGATTAGAGTTTATGAAAAAAATACGCTGTCCCTTTCCACAATTTACTATCCCGATGAGATAAAACAACCGGAGACCCTGGATTTATCCCCTGACCGGGTTACGGAAAAAGAGCTGTCCATGGCTAAACTTTTGATCGATTCGCTGACTTCTCCCTTGAGCCGAAAAAGTACCATGATAATTTCAGGGAAACATTAAAAGGTTATATTCAAAGGAAGATTGCTGATGAAAAGTTCCATCCCAGTTTAATATCTACTCCATCTGGCCGCGCCTTCAGCAGAAGGGGGATCTAATGGCTGGTTTTTTCGCCCGGCAGTACGATCTCAAACACCTTCTGGCCAAAAGGTAAAAATACTGTGGGATTCGCATCAGACAAAATATTCGATGCGTGCGCCATGGAAATGCCTTTCGGTAAGGGAGGTTAAAAAAGTTTTTATTTCCTGAAAAAGTTCTTCCGTGTAAATGTATTTCCCATAGCCGAACTGGCCAAATTTAAAAGCCCTGGATTGTTCGTCCAGATCCAATTCGGTTTGTGAAAAAACATCCAGAATGGCAGCCTTGGCCCTTTTCGTAAAGCGGTGGCTGACAAATTCAAAAGTAAGCCCTTCTTTATGATCCTTTAAAACGCTGGAAGCTTTACTGAAAAGTTCCTGGTAGTGTTTTTTCCACCCGTCGACCGCAATAACCGGGGCTACGAGAAACTCTGCAGGGTATCCGGCCTCAGCAGCTTTTTTAGCTGTAGCTAGCCGGACCGGTAAAACAGGTGTGGCATGCTCGAATTTTTTAATCAGCGCGTCAGGGTTTATGCTTAAACGGAATCTGGTTTTTCCTCTGTGGTCGGCGTCAAGAAGTGAACCGATATCGCTTTGAGATAATTGTGATTATCGCCCTGGGCAGGCCGGCAGAAGAGATCAGCCTGGAGGAAATAGGCGGTAACGGGGATATTAGGTACTGGCGTGACAGCAAAAATATCCACCATGTACCCAAACGGCCCCTGGACGAAATAATCATCGGGCGGGCAGTAGGGCGTATTTTTAAAAAATCTTAATTACTTTTCTGCCAGGCGGTGGGCATACGCCTGCCCATACCGAAAGCCCTGGAAGTTACTTTCAGGCCGGGCGCGGCCTGGCGCCGTTTGAACTCAGATTTGTTTACTTTCCGGATAACTTCCCTGATGACGGACGGATCGTATCCCAAAGCATCTATCTCATCGGCGGTTTTATCCTGTTCGATATATGTCTGGAGGATTTCATCCAGTACCTCGTAAGGCGGAAGAGAATCCTGGTCAACCTGTCCCGGTTTTAATTCAGCTGAGGGCGGTTTTGTCAGGACACCGGCAGGAATAATTTCCTGATTGCGGTTTATAAATGAAGCGAGTTTATAAACCATTGTTTTGGGAATGTCTGAAATTACAGACAGGCCGCCTGACATATCTCCGTATAAAGTACAATAGCCTACCCCCAGTTCTGATTTATTCCCTGTGGACAAAGTAAGATAACTTTCACGGTTGGATATAAACATCAGGATATTGCCGCGTATACGGGCCTGGAGATTCTCTTCCGCCAAATCGGAAAGGCATGTCCCGTCTTTATTGAAAAGTTTGAGATAGTCGGCGAATAAGTTTTGAATGGGTATTTCCCTGTAAGATATGCCAAGGTTTTCAGCAAGTCCCTGGGCATCGGTAAGACTGCCGGGTGAAGAATAGGAAGAAGGCATTGCCACCCCCAGCACATTGTCCTTGCCCAGTGCTTCCGCAGCCAAAACCGCAGTAACCGATGAATCGATTCCTCCACTGAGTCCGACAAGCCCTTTAGAAAAGCCCGTTTTAAAAAAGTAATCGCGGATTCCAAGAACAAGGGCATGGTAGACGTTGCCTATATCTTCCGGAAGGGGAGAATAGAATTTTTTGAACCCGGAAAAAATATTTTCTCCTTTTATATGAAGGTTCTTTGCTTCGATATTATTATTTTCATATTCCAGGAAGATCAGGTCCTCACAAAAACTGCCTGCACGGTGAGCGACTGTTCCGTCCGGAGTCACCGCAAAGCTGGTCCCGTCAAAAATAAGCTCGTCATTTCCGCCGATTTGGTTTGTATAAATAAACGCTTTGCCATATTTTTCAGCCATTTTTTGAAGCATGTCCATTCGCAGGTTTATTTTGCCGTAATGATACGGGGAAGCGGAAATGTTGATGAGCAAATCCGCACCTTCTTCAATGAGTTTTTCAACGGGGTCAACAGGGTAGAGATGCCTGTTCCAGTAGTCCTTATCGTTCCAAATGTCTTCACAGACAGTTAACCCGAGCTTAACGCCATTAAATAAAACAGGTTTGTGATTGATACCCGACTTGAAATACCTGCTTTCGTCAAACACGTCGTAATTCGGAAGAAGCGTCTTATCCTGCCGGAACGCAAGAGAACCGTGAGCATA
>JBAZGB010000007.1:0-60809 GCA_041653135.1 Eubacteriales bacterium
TGAAGCAAGAGCGAAGACACCCATTGTAACAGCTATTTCCAAAAATATGTTATGAGCCTTGTCGGCTATTTCTTTAATCGGTGTTTTCAGCATAGCATAAATGAGGTGATCGGGCCCAACGCCAAAAGCCCAGTAATGAGGAAGCAGTTTTAGCACACCCTCCCAAATATAAAGCCTGTATGTGCCCGCCTCCTGCTCCATACTCAGCCCGCTGCTGATTTGTCCTGAGATGGAGAAAATTCTATTTATCAAAAAACCCCCCCTCAAGGGCATTAAAACCCCTGTAATAAGCACGAAAACTAACAAAAGGCAGATCAAGTTCCTTCTTTTCGCAGGTTCTTTCCAGGCATAAAAGATAATTATAATAATGCCGGCTACGGTGGCAAGCCATGCTCCCCGGCACAGGCTAACCAGCAAGCCAATAAAAATAAGGACTGTCAGAATGAAATGATAACTTTTTCGAAAAGAAATAAAGCGAAGTATGGCAGCCGGCAACAAAAACGCCATATAGGTGCCCAGAAAATTAGGATGAGGCATTGTGGCGTAACTCACCAGACGTTGACGGCTTGGTTCATGAGGAACAAGGTTAACCCCGAGGTATTGAAGCAGCGCCAGTATAGCTACAATTGCCCCCGTAAAGAGCAGGGCGCTGACCAGTTTTTCAATTTTCTCTTCTTTACAGTCGCTGGCCAGGATAAATAAAATGATGCAACAGAAAAAAGTGCTTGCGCCGGTGAAGCGGTAAGGGCTGCCCACCCAGGCTGTTATTTGTACAGGTGCATTGAAAGAGGAAATAATCATAAAAACTATAAATAAAGATAAAGGTATAAAAACCGGATTATTTACCAGTACTCTGTCCTTTATTAAAACTATCAGCGCTATTGAGGCTGCTGCTGCTAAGACAACATACCTGGGGAGGTAAAAGTAACCCGGTGGTACAATAGTGCCATTAAAAAAAGAAATGTAAAATGGATGTGGTATTACTATTAAGGGGTAAACAGCGACAACAAACCACAGGATTATATAACGAATATTGAAGAGACCGCCCTTTTTGCAATTTGAAAACCAATTCTTGATGCAGGTCAGCGTATAACACCCCTTGCTAAATTTCTATATTGCATTTTTCTAGGATGAACCTTTTCAATTGATCAACAAATCTTTCTTTACTGAAAAGGCATGCTCTTTCCCGAAGCACTTTGGGATTGAACTTTTCTTCTGCCTTAAGAAATTCCTGAACAGCCCTAGTCAGTGAACTTACTGATTGTTCCGGAAAAAATATTCCGGTTGCTTTACTCCAGTTTTGATCTGCCGCAGGTATAACCGTTTCCAAAACGCCGCCTTTGCCATAAGCAATGACAGGTGTGCCGCAGGCCTGCGCCTCAACCGGAACTATTCCAAAATCCTCTTCGGCGGCAAAAACCAGCGCCCGCGCTTTGGACATCATCTCTTTGACAACGGAGTTTTCCTGGTAGCCTAAAAATTCGATATTTTTCCTCGCCGACTGGACACATTTATTTAGCTGGGGTCCGTCCCCGATTACAACCAGGGGCAGGCCAAGTTCTGTAAAAGAAGCTACAACAAGGTCGGCGCGCTTATAGGGCACAAGTCTCGAAACGAAAAGAAAAAAATCCTCTTTTTTACATGAGGGGCAGTTTGTTTCAACGGGAGGGTAAATTACATCCGCTTTTCTCCGGTAAACCCGCCAGATTCTTTTAGCCGTATATTGTGAATTGGCTATGAAAAAATCCACCCTGTTTGCCGTAAGAGAATCCCACTGACGAAGGTAATGGAGAAAAAAGCGGGCTGCCGTGCCCTTTATCCCCCTTACCAAACCGTGATCCCTTAGGTATTCATGGGTCAAATCCCAGGCATAGCGCATGGGGGTGTGGCAGTAGCAGATATGCGTCTGTCCGGCCCGGGTAAGAACGCCCTTGGCGGCGGCATGGCTGCTGGACAGAATCAGATCGTAATCCTTAAGGTCAAACTGTTCAACGGCTAACGGATAAAAAGGAAGGTACTGGCGATACCATTTCTGCGCTTTAGGAAAGCGCTGCAGAAAAGAAGTGTGTACCTGGCTGTGATCAAAGCCAAGTTCCTGAGCGCTTTCAGGGTTGTAAACCAGGGTATAAAGCGGGGCTTCGGGGAAAAGCCCGTGAAAAATCTCCAGGCACTTCTCGGAACCTCCTATAGTCACCAACCAGTCGTGAACAAGAGCAGTTTTCAAAATTTATCTCCCCTGATTCAAAAGAACCTCTTGGTATACGCTAAGTGTTTCTTGTGCTGTTTTTTTCCAGGTAAACAACTTTGAGCGCAATAAACATTTATCCTGCAAATATACCCGCAAGTTTTCATCACTCAATATTTTATAAATACCACGTGTAATATCTTCAACATCATATGGATTTACATAGACTCCAGCATCACCCACGACCTCTGGTAACGAAGCAACATTTGAAGCAACAACCGGCGTACCGCATGCCATGGCTTCAACCAGTGGCAAGCCAAATCCCTCATATAATGATGGTAGGACCAGAGCTTTCGCTCCGCAATAAAGGTATAAAAGATCTTGATCCGTAACTTCTTCGATTTCTACAATGTCATGAAGGTTAGTTTTCTTTTTAAGCTGTGTTAATTCATCCTCTTGACCAAATATTTTACCTGCTACAACTAATTGTAAATCCCCAAATTCTTTTTTGACTTCTTTATATGCCTTTAAAAGACGGTCGAGATTTTTATGCGGCTTGCGGTTACCAACAAACAATAAATAGTTGTCTAAGCCTTTTATTTTTTTAAAAAGTCCTACTTTATGTGCAGGCTGGGGTTCGAAAAAGCTAGATACACCATTATAGATTAAGTGAGTTTTCCCTCTTAATTCAACAAAGGGGAACATTTTTTCTAAATCATTGGCCGTTGAACGTGATATGACAATAATTTTACAAGCTTTCTTTAAAGCATTTTCCAACACAAAATGTGCTAGTTTTACTTTAGTCCTGTTGTAATAATTAGGAAAACGAAAATGAATTAGATCATGAATTGTAACCACGCTATTTTTAGGTAGCATCCAAGGAACGTCATAATGAGGAAAATGAAAAACTAGGTTGTTTCCTATATACTTTTGAAGTAACAAGCTACCATATAAATGTTCAATAGCACTATATATTGGGGTATTAAAATTAACAATTTTTTTTACAGCTTTTTTAAGGTCAGGATATTCCTCCAGGTAAGAACTAATTATAAATGGCTCACCTGCTAAGGTAAATTGAAGATCATCCTGAAAATAAAAAATTTGTTTTAATATTTCTTTTGTATAACGTCCTATTCCAGATGCAAAAAGCATTCGGCAATCAATAAAAATATTCAAATTAATCATCCTTTTTTTTATTAAATCCTGGTTGCCTATGTTTCATTTATTACTTTTGACCATGCTTGCTTCCAATTAGTTATATTATATGTTGACCTGACTATATTTTGCTGGTTATATCCAATCTTTTTTCTGTCAAAATAAACTCTTGACATATTATCTGCCATATCTTCAACATCTACTTTGCATTTTTCTGTTGGTAAATCTAGAAGACCTTCTATTGCCGTGGATAATGTAGCTGTACCACAGGCCATACTTTCTAATGCGCTAAAAGATGTGCCTTCACTATAACGTGTTGGAACTAAAGTTATGGCTGCTGAAGAATAAAGCGAAGGCATTCGATCCCAAGGAACTTGGCCAATATGCAAAACTTTTTCCTTTAAAACCAAATCATTAATTAAATCTTCTAACTGGCTTTTATAAACTATGGAAGCCTTATTATCAGCAATAGCATTACCAATTAATACCAATTTTGTTTCCGGAAATCTTTTGTTAAATATAGCAAATGCTTTTATAGCAATATCAATACCTCTGGCAAAAGTTAGGTTTCGCGGTACTATTATGGCATTTAGATCAGCAATTCGAGTATCAGGTTTTACTCTCTTAAAGACCTGTGTGTCTACACAATTGGGAATAAACCATTTTCCGTCTGCTATTTCTTGAAACATTCCATGTTTAGGAAGAATAGACAATCCCATTTCACGATAGAAGAAAGTATCATTAGATATCATTATTTTTGCTAATTTAAAACTAATTTTTGCTGAAGCTTTACGTAGGGACCTTCTGATTCTATTTGTTTCGTGTGTCCAGCTTGCGCCATGTGAAATAACAATTGTTTTTTTATGCCAAAATACGGGTAAAAAATGTTCAGGATAATTGATTAGCAAAATATCTTCAGCATTTAATGAGGGAATATCTTTTAATAACCCAAGATTAAAACTAATTAACTTTGGAAAATATTTAAAAAGAGGTTTCACAGGCTTTATTTCGGGATCATACATGCCGTTATCAATTTGATAAACATTTTGACTAAATCCATAATCCTTTAACATTTGAAAAAGAGAAGCAACATATATTTCGGCTCCTCCAATCAAAGGTTTGTATCGGTAAACAATATGTCCTATTTTCATACGAACTCAATATTATACGTCTTCATATTTTGAAACCTCCCATGTCTTCACCAGTTCAAGAAAAATATAAAAAGAAAGGCAAATACTAATTACAAAACCAAGCATACCATCTTTGAAACCATTTTTATAAAAAAATGCCCAAATAAATTTTTTTACAGGTAGAAAAAGGTATTGCCATATATATTGAGTTTTGGACTTTCTATGCTTTATATTGTATTCTAAACTTGTATATATATTTATTTTTTTTACCAGATCAAAAATGCTATCATATGTAAAGTGAATAATATGATTTTTTAAATAGCCAATTTTGTCTTTTGGTATATCCACGTATTCATGAATATCCACGTTTTTAAAAAAATAATTGTTTTTAAAAAGGCGCAAATGATAATCTGGGTAATGACCAGAATGACCAATTAAAGTATTGCGAAAATAGTTTTTAAAGGGTATCTGATAACCTTCTTTATCAATAGTTCCATTAAGTAACTCTAGTATTTCTTTGCGTAGTTCTGGAGACACCCTTTCATCTGCATCAATACTTAAAATCCACTTATTGCCCGCTGTTTTTATTCCATAATTTTTTTGTTCTGCATGGTTAATCCAATCTCTTAAGATAACTTTACTTGTATACTCTTTTGCAATTACGACTGTATTGTCAGTACTAAAGGCATCTATTACAATAATTTCGTCTGCCCAGGAAACACTCTCTAAGCATTCTCTGATAAAGGTTTCTTCATTATTAGTAATAATTACCACAGATAACATATTCTTAAAATCCTAACAGTCTATTTTTTTTTCCTTAATAAAATTATCCAGAACCCCCTGAGTAAAGCCCAGGTTATATGCTAAATCAAGAATTATTATTAATACAGGTATTAATATAGCACTTTTCCATCCTCGTATTTTACGCCATGGTTTGAATGACTTGAAAACTAAGTATGAAAAAGCTGCTAAAACTAAAACAATCCATAATAGGGAATATTTACTTCCCTCTATTAACAAAAACATTCCCAATGTATAAGCTAGTATTTTACGCAAATAAAGATTCCAGTATATTAAAGCTTGGCCATCTCCACGTGAATAATTAAAGTATTGAGTAAAAAATGATTTAATATTACTCCTTGGTTTCCAATGCACTAAGGCTTTAAGAGCAAATTTGAATTTATAACCAGCTTTTCTTAATGAAATATTAAATAAAGTGTCTTCACCAGCTCCCGTTAAATGCTCGGGATAACCACCTACTTTATGCCAGGCTTCTTTTTTAAAGGCTATAGACCTACTAGATGGAGACCAATTTAATAAATTTATATTATCATGATCTCTAAGAGTTATTGATACATAACATTTTTCAAACAATGATGTGCAATCTGCTTTAAAAAACCCACCAACAACCATCGTGCCTTCATCTTCTTCAAATGGTTGAACCAAGTTTCTCAACCAATTTCTATCAGCCCGACACCCAGCATCAGTAACTGCAATAATATCAAATATTGCATTATCTATGGCAATATTCCTGCCTTTTGCAATATTAGCTTCTTTAACTATTAATTTAATAGGTGCATTTTTTAAAATATATTCTTTGATAACTTCAGCCGTCCCATCAGAAGAATTATTATCACAAAAAACTATTTCATCTGGTTCCCTTGATTGGACAAGAAGAGAATCTAGTAATATTTTAATATTATTAACTTCATTTTTTAAGGTAACTATAACAGATACTTTCATTGATTTCTCGCTTAATTATTTTCTTGCCATAATTTAATATAGATATCTACAATATTTTCCCAGGTTCGTTCTTTCGCCTAACGCAATGAATTAGAAATTTTTCATCTTTCAATTTTGGATTATTTATTAACATTATTAGGTTATTAACTAGCTCTTCTGCGGAGTTTATTGCAAAGATCTTATTAGAAGAATCAGGAATCATTTTAAGATAGTCTTCTTTTAGAGAATTGTCATAAATACTTATTACTATTTTTTCGTTAATCATGGCTTCGAGAATAGATAAATAACCGTTTACAAAAGCAAACGTGGCATTGCTAATAAAAGATTGTGGATTGTTTGTAAAGCCAATAAAACTAACATCAAGTTCATTTTGAAAAGAAAATTGTTCTAGCATATTTCGTAATGAGCCATCACCACATATTGCAAGCTTAAAGTCAATTCCGAATTGATATTTCAATATATTTACAGCTTCTAAGTATGTTTCAATGCCAGTGTCCTTTTCTAGCCTTCCAACAAATACCGCATCGTAAAGGACTTTTTTAGGTGACGGCAAGGGTAAGCAATCAACGCCTCCATAGATAATAGATGATGCTTTTGTGCCATACCATTTTGAGATGTAATGCCCAACACAAATATTGCCATGTGTTAATATTTCCGCAATATTCCTGGAAATAATTGCTTCTTTTCTTAGTGGAAAGGATTCATAGCCATGAAAAGTTACGTATACTGACTTTCTTGGAAAAAGAAATCTAAATGGTAGATACCACATAAAACTATCGCGGCAGTGAATAAGATCAGCTTCTTTCATGAAGCACAAAAAATTTTTCATCAACCAATACCAAATATTAGATATTGCCTGGCTTTCCTTAAAGGGTATGCGAAAGATATCAATGTTTTCTACAGTGTCATAATATGGCAAAGATGTGTCATGTTGTATTGTATGAATTGTAACACTATGCCCTCTTTTTAATAATTCCAAAGAAACTTTATAAACATGTTTCTCTACGCCACCTATATGAGGCATAAAATAGGGAGAAAACATTAAGATGGTCATACATTATCACACAACTATAATAAAAATAATTCCATATTGGTTAGGTTTAAACTAGGAATAGAATCAGTTCTTTATTTGTTAGACCTAGTATAATGTTTCCTTAATAGCATTACTTTGCCTGGCAGCAGACTCTAACTAATACTTCCAACGAAATGAAACTGGTTTCTTGTTTATTTTCTTAAGGTAGAGTACGATATGCTGTTTTTAACTCATCTATCGAATTAATACATATCTGCCGGAGAAAAATTCTTGTCATCTTTGGAAAAAAGATTCTATAACATTAAGTCATGACCCGTACTTAGGAGTAAAAAAATTAAAATCGTTAGGATCTGTTTCCAAATAGGAACGTGGTTTCATTTGATGTGTGAGCAGAATGATTGTCTAATATAATTTGGATCTGTATTTTTGAAGCATGTTTATGATTAAGCAACTTGAGAAAGTTTATGAGTTCTTTACTTCGATGGCGTTCCACCACGGAACCGATGACTTCTCCTGTTAGAAGATCCATACCCGCTTTCAGATTAACATTTATTATTTTTTTGATTTTTTTTTATTAATAAATCCTGCATGTTATTTTTTACTCAATAGATATACTCGTAGCCGGAAGAATATTCTTAAGACTTGAAAAGACGTGTCGGCTTAAAATCCTTTTTACTTACTCGCCTGTCTGTATAAACCCTTTTAGGACAGATTGTAAGTGCTTAAACAGGGAATCACTCTTTTAAAAAGTAACATTTATTTTTAATTAAAAAGAAACAGCCCGTTTTTTATTAATTGACAGGTTTAAACGCTATTGACAAATTTCTACATAGATATATAATTTCCTGCAAGCATAGCAAAAATATCACTTTCTTTTCCAGGTTGGAAAGACAACAGAACTACCATAATAGACGGGTGTTTTAAATAGCTTTAAGGCAGACAAAGGGTTATTAAGTGATGTTTACTTTTACTCAGATGAATTACGGCAGTATTTAATTTTATTTCAGGATAAAAAAGGGAAACTATTCCTTTTTCAGCTTTTTGAATTGCTAATTTAAATTAAATACCTTAGAAGCTTTATATAAATAACTGTCATTAAGGGAGTACTTCTGTTTGAAAAATATTTTACAGAGGATCTTGCCTAAAAAAAATCATTTTATGGGAGTCGATATCGGCACAAGTATGATTAAAGTTGCGGAAGTCGAGGTTGTCAATGACGTCCCAGAAGTTGCCGACTTGAGATGTTATCCTGCTCCGCCGGGAGTTTGGACGGAGCAGTTCGATGAAGAAAACCTTGTCAGTGCTTTGAAAGAAGTAGCCAATCCCCAATTGAAAGAGGTTATTACTTGTATCGGTGGGGAAAAGCTGATCAGCCGCATTATACTACTGCCGAAGATGAGTGATAAGGAACTTGATACGGCTGCCAGATTCGAGCTCGAGAAATTCGTTCCCACACCGGTTGACCAGTTGATCGTCAGACACATCCGTTTGGATGAAGGGCTGGCAACTCAAGATCAGAAAGAAGGAGAAAACATCCTTCTGCTGGCCGTGCCTTCGGCCACAATATACCAGTATCACAGTATCTTTTCACGCGCAGGAATGACATTGACTGCCATTGATCTAAAGGCTTTTGCGCTCTGGCGCCTTTTTGGAAAAACATCAGCAGGGATCGTGGCCATCGTCGAAATAGGCGCAAAAACTTCTCAATTAGTTGTAGTAAAAGATAGTCTGATCAGATTTGTCCGCCTTTTACCGGTAGGGGGCGACATCTTGACAGGGCGTCTGATGGAAGCCTACGGGGTGGAATTTTCCGATGCCCGGCAAATGAAAGAAGAGGCTGCCGTTACTGAGGAAGACGAACATGACCAAGAGTTTGGAAGCGGGCAAATTAGAGATATTCTGCGCGAAGGTCTTGATGAGATTTCCAGGGAAATTACCCGCTCACTCGATTTTTATTCCAATTTGGAGAATCTCTCTGTGGGAAAAGTAATTATAAGCGGAGGAACTTGTAAGCTGAAAGGTCTTGCCGAATACTTGAAAAATGCGCTTAATCTGCCTGTAGAAGAAGGAATCTTAGGATTTGACCTCCCGGAAGGTATGGATTTTGACCCCCGGTACTCGGTAGCCATCGGGCTGGCCTTAAGGGAGGTACTTTCTTGATATACAAGGTAAATTTCTTGCCGCCCAACCTCCAGCGGGAGGGAAATATTGATCTCCGCCGTCTTTTTTTCATCGGCGGAGTTACCCTGCTGGTTACCTTGCTGGTAATTGGTTACAGTATTTTTATTATTACTTTTTTTGTCATGAAGAATCAGCTGAAGGAAAGTCAGCAGCAGTTGGCCGAACTGGCCCCGATCGTCGCCAGGGTTAAGATAATTACCAGCGAAAGGGAAGAACTGGAGAAATCAATTGCCCAATATAACTTCCTGTTAAAGAAACAGGTTTGTTGGTCTGATATGTTCTATGATTTTAATAATATTTGTCCTGTTGACCTGTGGCTCAGTAGTGTGGAACTGACTTATAAACCCGACCTCAAGGTAACTATTGGTTCCAGCCCGGTTCTTACGGGAAAAGAAGAGTCAAAGCAGTTCGGTCAGGCAGAGTCCGGACAACTTGCGGATATACAGAGGCCGAATCAAGTTGCTATTAACGGGGCTTCGCTGACTATGTCTTCAATTGGTGTTTTTGTCAACAACCTTTATCAGCTTCCTTATTTCAAAGAAGTTAAGCTGAACAAAGCAAGCCGGGAGACTCAGGGAATAACCTTTCAAATAACAGCCCTTTTAAAGGATGATTTGTAAATGCTTGAACGTTTAAGCAACAGGGATAAGATTCTTTTACTGATTCTCCTAGTTGCTTTGGTGGGATATTGTTTTTATCACTTTCTGCTTGTCAGACAGTTTAAAGCATATACGCAGGTAAAAAGCGAACTGGTCGAAAGTCAGGCCAAACTTGCCCAGGCTTTGGCGCAGTCAGCATCTCTGCAGAGGGAGAGCAACAGGCTGGATAAGGCTAAAAAGGATATGCGGGAAGCCGGGAAACGTTTTGAGACTGAAATGAGAGACGGTTCCAGCGTGATAATTTTAGGGCTGGACGGAATCTTTGAAGGGCTGGATATTACCGGCCTGGAGCCTGGAGATATTAAAGAAGACCCGGTCCTGCTGGAAATGCCTGTTAAAATAACGGCACAGGGCGATTATCGCGAAATGCTGTCTTTCTGTGAGGATATGGAGAACATGACCAACTTAACCGAGGTGCAGGGTTTAAAAATGGAGGCGGTTTCAGGGACAAATGACGTTAAAATGAATGTTGATATGACTATCTTTTCTTCAAAAACACCACAGGGGCGCCTTTCTTTAGAGGATATTTCCAGGTGGTTGACCGGAAGGTACAATATTTTCCGGCCGGCGGCTGTGATAGCTCCCATTCCTGAATTAACCGGCAAGATCGTTAATCCTGAAAGTCCGCCGGAGAGTACCGGCAGCCAGCCGGAAGGAACCGGATCCGTTCAGGGTTCGCCCAGCGGTTCGGCCGGCGGGACAGAGAGCGGTTCGTCTGGTGAGTCAGTCCCTTCTCAATCAGAATATATTTGGAAGAAATAGTTTAAGGAGTGAATGACAAAACTTCTAATCAGTATGCTCCTTTTCCCGCCAAAACCGCCGCCAAAGTGCGAATCAGCAGAGTAACGTCCAACCATAAAGACCAGTTGCGAATGTACCACGCTTCAAGACGCCCCCTGCTCCGATATTCAATTTCACTGCGGCCGCTCACCTGCCACAGACCCGTTATGCCGGGACGGACAAGATAATAATCATCTATGTACGAGTCAAAGAATGGAATTTCCTTCTTTGTAATGGGTCTGGGCCCGACAAGGCTCATCTCGCCTTTCAACACGTTAATCAGTTGGGGCAATTCATCCAAACTGGTCCAGCGAAAGAATTTCCCCACCCTGGTTATACGAGGGTCGTTTCTGAGTTTGTAGTGCTGATCCCATTCCGTTTGCAGGCGGGGATTTTCTTGAAGGACGTCTTTCAGTATTTCCTGGGCATTCTCAACCATTGTCCTGAATTTATAGCACAAGAACTTTTTCCCTGCTTGCCCGATCCTTTGGTGACCGAAGAAAACCGGTCCCGGGGAGTCAAGTTTTACTGTTATAACAATAACGGTCATGACAGGCAGCAGGCATACGAAAAGCAGAAAACCAACGGTAAGATCAAATGTTCTTTTGATCAGCCTGTTCCAGAAATTGGCCAGGTTGTTTTCAAGGCGGAAAGTGAGCATTTGTTCGTCAAAAAAATAGTCGGCCTTTACTCCGGTTACCGGTATTCCAAATAAATCCGGGACCACCAGCACTGAGTTTGCCGTGCGTTGCAGGCGGTTGACCAGTTTCACCAACTTTTCTGATTTCATACCCGGGGCGGCTACAATAAGGTCGCGGACGCCGCTTAATTTCATAACGGCTTCACAGTCCTGAAAATTGCCCAAAACCTGAAACTGCATACCGTTAACTTTTAATCCCGACTGCTTTTTTAAAGGGTCATCGTCTAAAAGACAATAGACATTGTATCCAAGGTAGCGATCCCTGATCAGCGCCTGGGCAACAAGTTCTCCGGTCTTTCCTGCTCCGAGAATGATCACAGGCCGGGACCACAGACCATAACGCAAAAGAAATGTTTTTATGCAAAGACGTGAAAAAGGCATCAGCAGCAATGCGAAAAAGTAGCACCAAACAAGAACGGTTCGTGAAAATTCCGCACTCATCTTACCCAGGGAGATTGAAGCTAAGATAAGAAGAAAGGCAACGGTTAGAATTCTAGTCAGCCTTCTTGTTTCCCGCCAAAAGGGCAGGTGAACGGAATAAAGGCCTTCAAAGGACAGGTAGGTTAGCAGTATAAACAAGATCCAGCACTGATGACGGAAAAAATCCAGTGTCATTTCACCGGTGTATAAAGGCGATAATAACGGCAAAAAATGCAGTCTCACCTGCCAGGCTAAAAGGAGCGAAACGCTCAGGGCAGCGATGTCTGAAAAAACAAGTGAAAATGCGACATACGCCTTGGGCGACGATTTTGGCTTGGGCAGTTTTATATTTCGCACCCCTGGCCCAAATGAAGGGAATTCTTTTTCGACTGGCTGAGTTTCCATTTATTGCTCCAGGTATTTTTTGTTTATTTTACGGGTAGTTTTGCTTTAAAGCAAGACTTTTCCACAAATAACAAAAAATTTTGGTATTAAAGCAGGGAAAATACCAATATATGTTGAAATATATTATATATGGTTAAATATATAATGTATGGGTGACAGTATGGGTTCCGGGATAAAAAAAGTTATTGCTGCAAGTTCCGGATTTTCCTTATTTGAGGTTATTTTAGCTCTTGTTATTACAATGATGTTCTCCGCTATCGCGCTTGCCTCATCAAATCTTGCCAACAGGCAAAAACTTAACTTTGCGGCAAACTTGATCTGCAAGGATATACGCTGGATTCAGCAGCAAAATGCAGACAATAATGGAACCTACGCAATACTTTTCGATTGTTGGAAAGACGTATATTACTTGAAGAAGTGCGAGGCTGGCGCAAAATCCCGAAAAGTGGTTTTGCCGGCTGGAATAGACCTTACAGCGACAAATTTTGATTTTGACAATAATTCGGATAATGGATATGATAACGAGTTAAGATTCAACTCAAAAGGCGAACCCTTCCGCAATACCGGAATCTTATGCGGCGGACATTTGGGGTTAAAAAACAAAAACAAAAAGTATCTTTATGTAATCGTAGCCTCTGTGACAGGTCAGGTAAGAATTGATACTAACCCTCCGTAAGGAAAATAATTGTATGAAAAAAATGTATCTTGGGTATATTAAAAAACTTTTTTTAAATAAGCACGGGGTTGGTTTACTTGAGGTAATGGTGGTTCTTTTTTTTCTTGCTGTGATCACTGTTCCGCTGATTAATTTTTTCCTTTCAGGCAACAGGTTCACAGCGGAAGCGCGTCATGAGGTGGCGGCTTTAAACCTGGCCCAGGAGATCCTCGAAGAGATCAAAAGCATTCCGGGCAACCAGATTGGCGTTGCTTTGGGTGGAACAGCCGGCACGATTACTTTTGCCGGGACAAAGACGACAAATGATTTGTACAATAATTATAAGGTGGCTTTAACCGGGGGGACCGGTTCCGGTCAGGTCAGAACAATAACCGGTTATACCGGATCAACACGCGTGGCCGCCGTCTCTCCCAACTGGACAAGCATACCCGACAGCACAACCTCTTATGTAGTATATCAAAAAAATAATTCCACCCCGTATACCTACAGGATTAGCTTAACGGACGGAGTCAACAGACTGAAAACAGTAACCGTAGCAGTTGATTATAAGGCAAAGGGGATATCTCAATCTGTTTCTTTGACCGGAGAAATAATCAAAAGGTAGGCTGCAATGGCTTCACGTTACTGGAAACCACTGTAGCTATGATCATTTTTTTTGCTGTGGCAGCCATGGTTCTATTTGTTTATTTAAACGGTTACTCAAATTACACAAGAAACAACCAGAAAATAGAAGTACAGGAGAGTTTGAGGCTGGCCGTAAAAAAAATAGCCGGGGAAGTCCGGCAAGCCGTGTCACTGGGCGATATGACCAGTACGACCAAAACAAATCTCGGAACGGTATCGGGAGTGAGTCCTCCGACACAACCCATTTATGTGCTGGACAGCGGCAGAAAAATAATTTTTGTAATCACCGAGGGCTCTGAACAGAAAGTGATTGGTTATTACTTAAGCGGCGAAAAAATTTTAAAAAGCGTCAACGGGGCGGGTAATAATCCTGTTGCCGGCAATATAAAAGACATTAACTTTCAGTACACTGGCAAGACAGTGCTGATAACCTGCGCCGGAGAAAAATCAAACAGCGGTGTAATCACTCAGAGCACAAAAATAATACCAAGGGTGCTCGTCACCAGTTATTAATATGCAAGCTTGTTTATTAACCCGGATTACAAAGATAAGGCCAATAGTGCTGTAATCCTTTAATATTTGGCGAAGCGGGTTGAAAATGAACCTATTTTATTGCCGGGCACGGGAAACATTGGAGAAAATTTACTCATACAAAGGACAAACCTTTGTCTTCGTTCTAATTATCACTGCCGCAATTTTTTTAATAGGCGGCGCCGCTCTTACGATGGGCTCTTCAGTTCTGAAAACTGCCAAGCATGAAAAAAAACAGGGCCAGGCATATTACGTAGCTGAAGCCGGGGTTGAAAGGACAATAGCCAAAGCTCTGGCCGAGCCTGACTGGTTAAAGACGACTCTTCCGGAAAGCACAACAACTTCTGTTTCTGAATTTGATCATCTGGCCTACCCTGATTCAGCGCAGGGAGACGAAATAAAAAGCGTTACTGTGGCCAAGACAACGCACGATTTTTATTATGATCTTGTAATCACTTCCGAAGGGAGTTACAGGGGAAGCAGAAAAATTGTCGAGGCGCGGGTTAGATTTTTTAAACCGATCGATTTTGAGAAGAAAATTTGGGCCGGCACATCAGCAACTTTCTTAAACAATGGAACTATCAATTCGACCGTCTGGTCTAACGGGGATATAACAATACAAAATAACGGCACAGTTGTAAACGGAAGTATTTACGCGATGGGAAACGTGCATTTGAATCAAAATGCTTTCGTTGGGGAAAACATCGAAGCTTATGGAAATATTGATATAGAAAACAATGCCGAGGGCTGTTACACCTATAGAGATCCTGCTTCGCCAAATTATTTAAGCGGCTGGATTAAATCAAAAAATAATATAACGATGGGCGGGGGCGCCACGGCAGTATGGGGGAGCGCCTGGGCGACCAATTCAATAATCGATTCCAGCAACGCCATTAAAGGCACAAAGCACCCTTCGACCGATCCCGGCATAACTTTGCAACTGAACTCTTTTCCTGCGCTGACACTGCAGCAGTGTCAGGATACGGCCAGCTATTCTTATGTTGGACCAAAAACCTTTACTTCAAGCGATATGAGCAATTTAAACGGTATTATTTTTGTAGACGGTGACGTTACCGTATCCGGTGACTATACAGGTGTGGGAGTTATTGCAAGCTCAGGGAATCTGACTATCAGCGGAAGCATCCACCGTTTAAACACCGACAGTTGCCTGACACTGATCTCGTATGGAAATATAAGCTTTTCTAATGGTTGTGATCCTGTGGAGGCGCTTATCTACACGCCCAATATTTGTGAAGTTAGCAACGGCACCCATCTTAACGGCGCCATTGTTGCCGGAACAATCATAACAGATCAAAATGCCGTGGCGACTTTTGACCCGTTAATGGCGGAAACAGCTAATTCTATAAATTGGAGTTACAAAATAATATCGTGGAAGGCAACTTAAAGGTAGCTTAATATTGAAAAAAATAGTATTCATTGCAATTATCCTTTTCGTGCTTCTGAGCCTTAATGGTTGCGCCAAAAAAGAACCGGAGACTCCGGTTTACCGGCCTGTCAGCAAAAAACCTGTTGCTAAAAGCTATCTTCCCGAGCTGATCGATGCTTCTATTGTACGCGTCTTAAAAGGAAACTCGTTGATTGTAAAGATAAACAACAGCGAAAGAGAATTTATTCTGGCCGGGGTTGATTTTCCCAAAATTTATGCTCCGTACTCTTCACCGCAGAGCCAGGACGAAAACGCCCTCAAGTTTATTACATCGCTGAAAGGTTCAACCGTATATCTGGAAGCTGACAATTCTTTCGGTCCGGGGGCGCTTGAGGGGTACCTATATACTGCCAAACCAGATGAGATTTCTTTCCAAGAAGTTAGAAATAAAATGTTGAATGCCCGGCTCATTCTGTTGGGATATGCGAAGACGCCTTTCAACAAGGATTTTGAATATGCGAATTATTTTCTGGAATGTGAGGCACAAGCGAGAGAACACCGGACAGGGATCTGGGACAAGGGACCGATTATTGATGAAGGGCCATTCCAGGCCGCCGCGGTACAGGCAAATTCTTTCCCTTATGAAACAGATTCGGAATATGCAACCATAGGCACGATTAAATTTAAGGATGTAGAGACAACAGGCAAGGATTTCGAATGGCAGTATAACGGTTTTTCTTACAGGTGGCGGATAGAAGTTCCGCAAAGCCTGGTCGAATGGGACAGAAAAATAAGCGATACATGTCCCAAGTTTTATGCCAGCGACGGTTCAACTCAAAATCAGATGCTCTTCTCGATGAATGAGGATGAGAAGCATCTGCTGGCTGCCTATTCCACAGAAGCCAAAGGCAATTTTACTGTCTGGGCAGCTGAAGAACAAAACAACAGGCTTACCGCAATTTTAGGGGAAAAACTCCTTGCCCGGGCTCAGGCGGATGGTTTTGATGATTATCAAACCGCCGATTTTGTGCTGTGTTTTGTCTGCGAAGCGTTAAAGTACAGTGAAGCGAACATGCGGCTTCCCGCTCAGACTCTAATAGATAACGGCGACGGCGACTGCAAGGCGCTCCTTTTCGCCTCGATTTTAAAAAATATGGGTTACGATGTTTCACTGCTGGTATCCGGGGAAAATATGGCTGTGGGAGTAGCGTTTCAGCAAGCTCCGGAGGATGATGCGTTTTCTTATCATGAATTTAAGGGCAGCAGATACTACTTTGCCCAAACGGCAGCTCCGGGATGGCATATCGGTGAAAAGGGCGACTCGAAGTCCTGGGAAAATATAGCCTGTTACACTGTAATTTAAGAAAATTTCCTCGCCGGGCTGAAACTGAAAGGATCAGATTGAGTCCGGGATGTCGATATATCCACTTCAAAACCTTTTTGACGGCAGCAGTCTTCCAGATATTTGCGCAAAACAGGTATAATTATATTTTCCGTCCCGAAATGACCCGCGTCAACAAAACTGAGCCCGTTGGAGAGCATGTCCCTTGCGGTATGATAATCGATATCCGACGTTACCATAACGTCAGCGCCGGCTTTTTTTGCCCAGGTCCATAATGATGCTCCCGCCCCGCCGCACACCGCCACAGAATGGATCGTCCCGTTTGGATTTCCGCCGAAGCGGACGTTATCAATTCCCAGGGCGCTTTTTATTTTTTCAATAAAGCTGTTCAGCTTCAACGGCTGATCAGTATAGCCATATCTTCCCGTGCCCATGGCGGGGCCCTCGTTGGCCAGAGGGTAGAGATCATAGGCAACCTCTTCATAGGGGTGGGCGCCGCACATTGCTTTGATTACCTCCTTGGAGCGTCCGGCCGGCAGGATCGTTTCCAGACGTATCTCATCAACCTTTTCAAGTTCCCCAACTTTCCCGATAAAAGGGTCGCTGCCTTCCAGCGGCCGGAATGTTCCGGTTCCCTGAGTTTGAAAAGTGCATTCACTGTAATTGCCGATCCAGCCGGCTCCGGCAAGTGAAATGGCCCGGCGTACCCCATCCGCATGGGCCAAGGGCACAAAAACGACCAGTTTAAGGTAATCTTCAGTATGCCCGGGACGCAGGACCTTTGTGTTGCCCAAGCCCAGCTTTTTGGCCAGTTCATCGTTGACCCCGCCTTTCGCGTTGTCAAGATTAGTATGGGCTGAGTAGACAGCCAGCCCCGAACAAAGGCATTTGGCAAGCAGGGCGCCGGCAGGCGTGCCGGTCAGGATTTGTTTAACAGGCTTAAAAAGCAGCGGGTGGTGGCTAATGATCAGCTGCGCGCCTGTCTGGACCGCTTCGTCACAGGCTTTTTCATCAACGTCAAGGCAGAGCAGGATGCGGTTTACCTTTAACCCGGGGTCCCCAATCTGCAAACCTGGGTTGTCCCATTCTTCGGCAAGGTTTAACGGGGCAAAGTCTTCGATCAGGTTAAAAATTTCAGCGCAGCTTACGCTCATTTTTAGCCAGTACCTCCTTTATTCTGGTCAGTTTTTTCTTTATTTCCAGGGCTTTTTCGTTTGCAGCAGGGCTGGCGGCGCCGGAGAGCTTATCCGCCAGTTTCTGATAGTCCGTACATAATTTGCGCAGGTACTTGTCCGCGAGCAGGTCATTTTTTTCTGCAAGGCGCGGCCCTATTTCAATAATAAATTCATCCTGCGCTCTCTCCCGGCCGGGTTCGGCCATGATTACGCAGTACAGCCTACCGTTTTCCTCCACGATGGTTTCGGCGCCAATCCGCCAGCCGTTTTGGACAAGCCAGAGACGTAAGTACCCTGCTCCGGTCATTGGCTGCAGGATAAGCCTTTGAATGGTTTTCAGCACTTCAGGCGAACTGAAGAGCATCTTTATAATAGCGTCTCCCCCGATTCCCGCTATAACAACGACCCCGGCCTCACCCGGGGAAAGAACCTTTAGGCCGTCTCCAAGCCGGACTTGAATCTTATCGGTTAGCCTGTGAAACGCGGCGAGATTTTCAGCCTGCCGATAGGGCAGCCGGTTTAGCTCGCTGGCAATTACAGACCGGCAGAGCCCCGAATTGATCAGGTATATCGGAAGCTGCAGATGGTCCGTGCCTATGTCTGCAACAGTTGATCCTTGCGGAATATGACCTGCTATGGCGTCCAAACGATTAGAAAGGCTCATCTGCATTCTCCAGGGTTTATTTTGGTTTTGCGGCTGGGGACAACTGTCCTTTTGTTTTTAACATCAATAATTCCCGAAGCGGTTATTCTCAAAACGGGAAGGGAATCACAGGTCAGAAATAAAAGCGAAAAGCATATGTCATTGTATTTGTATCCCAAAGCGCTTGCCTTTTCATCAAGCTCCTGTATTTTTGCGGCTGCTTCGGCAAAACTTTGTGTACTCATTACGCCCGCCAGTTTCAGGGGGAAAGAATATGAGATTTCCCCTTTTTCAATAAGGGCTATTCCTCCTCCCATTTCTACCACCTTTGAAGCCGCCCGGGCCATTGCCGAAAAATCCTGCCCGACGACGAAGAGATTCAAAGAGCTGGAAAGTGTGGTGGCAAGGGCTTCAAATTGGCCCAGCCCGCTGACAAAACCGTTTGTAACCTGATTTGAGCAGCTGTTGATCAGCGTGCAGTACAGCAAATCATCCTCCCTTTCCAGATACCCTTCCCGTTCATTCAAGAACCTGTCCTGCCGCCTGGTGATGGCCCCGGAGATAAGCTCAACAACCGGGAAAGCTTCATTTCTGGATCCCAGGACCTGATAAGTCTCCGGATTTGCCGCCAGATCCAGTGATGGAAGCCGGCTGTTCAGGCCGATCTCTCCCCAATCAGGCTCCGTTATTGAATTGGTCAGCTTTCCGTCAACAGCAACCAGTTCCCCGCGGGAAAAAACGAGGTGCGGTGAAAAGTTTTCGAGGTCTTCAATTAGTAATAAATCGGCCCACCGCCCGGGCGCAATAGAGCCAAGTTCATCGTCCAGGCCGAGATAGGCGGCCGGATTCAATGTAGTCATCTGAAGAGCGGTAATGGGATTCAATCCCCTTTTTACAGCTATTTGAAGCGTTCTGTCCAAAAAACCCTCCCTGGCGATAAAAGAGGGTGTGGAACAAATGAGACATAACCCTTGCCGTCCAGAAAAGTCTTAAAGGGTAGTTTTCCAGCGCTTCCAACATTTTTAGAAACCGTTCGGCGCCAAGGTTGATGTAAAAAATGAGGCCGTCACAGAGCATTGTGGTTGTGCCGCTAGCCAGGGCAACCTCCATGATGCTGACCGGGTTGTAAACAAACCAGGGGTGAAAATGCGCTTCGATCAAACCGGGACAAAGATAACAGCCGCCTGCGTCAATCACCCGGGTATTTGGTCCGACCATTTTTCTGCTCAGACCTACATAAGCGATCTTTCCCCTCCAGACAGCAACATTCGCCGGGTATATTTCCCCGCTGAGCACATTTACTAAATTGCCGCCGTCAAGATAAAGGTCCGCTTCTCCGGTTCCCCTGGCAACGCTGATTAAACCCAGGGACTCTTCAACTCTTGCCGTCAAAAATTATTACCTCCGGGAATAAAAAAATTAAACCTCCCATGTGGAAGGCAAACTTAAAAAGAACTTTTCAGGGGAAGAAAATATTTAAGCCTGTATTTTGCCCAATCATTGGCAGTAAGCCATCCCTTTAAATGCAGTATATATGAGCTTTCCGGCGGCTGTCAAACAACTGGTTTATACAGGCAAATTAAATCGGGATAATTATTCAGCAATTTGGATGGAATTTGTAGGATTTTGAGAAGATTTGGAGAATTAGTAAGTAAAAATTAGTAAGTAAAAATTAGTAAGGAGGTCTAATATACTAAAAGAGTTTAAGGAGTTTATTGCGCGGGGCAATGTTTTGGACATGGCGGTCGGCATAATTATTGGAGTAGCTTTTGGCAAAATTATCACCTCGCTGGTTAACGACACCATCATGCCGCTGGTAGGGCTTTTATTCGGCAAAATGGATTTTTCCAACCTTTTCATCAATACAATCCTTGACTTCCTGATTGTCGCCTTCATAATTTTCCTGATTGTGAGGCAGTTTAACCGCCTTAAGAAAAAGGAAAAAGCTGCGGAACCAACCACCAGGGAATGCCCTTTCTGCTTTTCAACAATTTCATTAATAGCTGTTTGCTGCCCCAGCTGCACATCTCAAATAGAATAAGCAGCAAACAGCTAAAGGCCGGACCAAAAGAGGCCTTTCTTGAGCATTTGGCGCAAATAAATAAAGGGGGACTCCGCCGTTGTTTTCAACAAATGACCGGAAAGAGGAAATAATTTCTTTAATCAGGGAAGGTAAGTATTTGGACGCCATTGACCAGCTGCTTACCATAGTATCTTTGGAAGACGACAAAATTTATCGCGAATGGTGGAACTACAGGACCAGGGGAGAAATTAATCTAGCCGCCAAAGCATATGAATATGACGAAGAATATTTCCAGGATATGCTGTTGAGCAGGTACACAAAAGAACTGCCCGAATTCATAACAAATCTGGACGGCGGAACGGAAGCGGAAGTTGAACCCGAAATAGCGGACGCTGATTTTTCCATCGACAGCTGGATATTTAAGCTGGACAAGCTTGACAACTGTTCCGGCATGTGCAGCGGCAGTACCAGGACGATAACCATTGATCCCGGCCGGGCCGCTGACGAAGATACGTTGAACGTAACGCTGCTGCATGAAATGATTCATGCCTACGAGTTTATGCTGCCCGAGATATACAGGCAGTATGTAGCTGTAAGGCTGTTTCAAAAACTTGAGCCGCTGATTCCGGATTTAATGGACTTGATCAACACGGACATCCAATCGGAAGTCAGGGAGCACAGCGTTCTTTTTATGTTGAAAGCACTTGACCTTGATTTAAGGTTAAACAAGCCGCCGGGTACAGTTTATTCATACGGCGGAACATAACAGTCAAACAAAACTTTACAGAAGTTTCTTCCATTTATTGTCCAGTTATTGTCCAGGGATCGATAATCAATAAACAATAAAATACTAAAAACGGCGCAGCTTTTCAGGCTTATCTGTTGAGCTGCTCTTTTTTAGTCAATCAGCCGACAGGTTTCAGCGCATTTTCTTTGATCTTTTTAACCGCCTCAACGATCTTTTTTTGCCTTGAACCGTCGAACAGCCTGATCATGCTCTGGGGCTTGTCAAAAGGCGGATTCATCAATTCGGAGATATTTTCGATATAACCGTTTTGCACGATATAATCAATGATCTTTTTAATGAAAACAATCTGTGCCTGATTTAAGGACCCAGTTTGTTCCGTCTTTATTGACCCGGAAGAATTCGAAGTTGCTCAGATAGTCGAAGATCAGAAAGTGGGTTTTATGCCGGCCTTCTCCGAAGAGGTTTTCGCAGGTCCGCGTGCAGCGGCCGATTATCTGCCAGAACTTGATTTTGGACCGCACCCGCTTGAAAAAGACCAGATTGACAATCTCTCTTATGTCTATCCCCGCATCCAGCATATCCACCGATACGGCGATATGGGGCTCCTGCCCGGCAATCTTGAAACGGTCAATCAGCGTCTGGGCATAGCTGTCGTCGCAGACTACCCGCCTGGCAAAGCTGCCTTTGTACTGCGGGTAGAGTTTGTCGAAGCGCTCGGTAATATACTGGGCGTGCTTTTTATTCTGGGCAAAGATGACGGTCTTGTCCAGCCTGTCGCTGCCGGCAACCTTGATGCCTTTGGTCATCAGGTCTTCCAGTACCATATCTACAGTGGCCTGGTTGAAAATAAATTCGTTGATTGCCGGGGAGGGGATGAATTCCGGCATTTCGCCGTCCTCGTCGGTGAAGTCTTTCTCATAACGCTCTTTGTCTTCCTCGGAAAGGTCGTCGTAGACAATGCCCTGTTCCAGAAACTTCGTCGTTACTTCAATGTTATGGTAGGGAACTAGCACCCTGTCCTGCTGCGCCGTCTCGTACTCGTAGGCGTAGGTAGGCACGCCGCTTTCCATTTCAAAGAAGTCGTAAGTGTTGCGGTCCACTTCCATCCGGGGAGTGGCGGTAAGGCCGACGAGCAGGCCGTCGAAGTATTCGAATATCGCCCGGTATTTTTTAAAGATGCTCCGGTGGGCTTCATCGACGATGATCAGGTCAAAGTGAGCGGGGGTAAACAGCCGCCGGCCGTCCTCGCTTTTGGCCGTATCAATGGAGTTCAGCATCGTCGGGTAGGTTGAAAACACAATCCGGGCGTTCTTGTCGTCCTTGTTGCTGAGCAGGTTGCACAGTGACATATCCGGCAGGTAGTTCTTGAAGGCGTCTTTCGCCTGTGCCACCAGGGCGATCCTGTCCGCTAAAACCAGGGGGTGGGTGATCTGCCCGCCGCTGGATAAGACGTCGGCTAAGCTGGCGGCCGTTCTTGTTTTGCCCGTGCCGGTCGCCATCACCAGCAAGGCCTTGCGGTGGCCTTTTTCAATGCTTTCACAGACCGCGCGGACGGCTTCCTTCTGGTAGCACCGGTCGGTTATTTGATCGTCAATCGGGATCTCGTTTAAGGCTTTGAGCTCGGAGCGGCGGTTGATCAGTTTTTCCAGGTCGGCTTTGGAAAAGATCCCGCTGACCTTTCGCTGCGGGAACAGGAGATCATCCCATAAACAGGTTTCAAAGCCGTTGGTGGTAAAAATCAGCGGCCGCTTACCGGTCATTTTCTCCAGGCAGTCCGCATACAGCCTGGCCTGCTGGGTTTCGTTCCTGGGGTCTTTGGGGGAGGTGCGCTTGGCTTCGATGACGGCAAGGGAAAGCCCGTCCTTGCCGTAGAGCACGTAATCGGCGAAGCCTTTTTCCTCGCTGTTGGGTATGCCGAAGAGTTCAACTTCTTCCTGGACATCGTCGCCGGGTACCCACCCTAAAAGCTTTAAATCCAGATCGATGTATTTTTTACGGGTAAGTACGGGTAAGGAATTCGGAGATATCCCCGGGTGTAAATTTGCGTTTTTCTTTATGCTGCGCTTTTTCTGCGTAAAGCTGTGCGCTCATGGCCGCAATTTTTACGCGTAGCGCCTCAATCTCAGAATCCTTCTGCTCGATCAGGCTGTTTATTTTTCTGATCTTTGCTTCTTCAAAGGCCACTTTCTCAGCCGGGATATCCGCCTCTTTGAAATGGCGTTCCTGGTAGTTGGCGCCGTAGCAGTAGTCGATCCACTGGACGAATTCGAACAGTGAGGATAGGGAGAGGACGGCGTCGCTCTTGCTGACCGCTTGATCGGTATACGCGGCCAGGTTGCCCAGCTTGATGATATAGGGGAGCTTGCTCCAGGTCCGTTCGTCCATGGCGAACCGGAAGGAAGGCTCGTGGATCAGTGACTGCAGGTTGTCCTTGTAAGGCAAGGTGATCGTACTGTCCGCTGCGTACACCCATTTCACAGCCAGTTCGAAAGCCTTGCGGATGCCCAAGGCCGCCATCGTAGGCGACGTGGCCAGCACGCGCTCCGCCTCGAAGCAGGCTGCGGCAAACATTGCGTATTCGTCTTGTCCAAGTAGAAAGTCAAAGTTTGCAGGCATTAATATACCTCACTGTTATTTGAAATAGCCATACTGAAAATTTATTTGCATCAGGGAGGTCAACTGCCTGCGTGTTCATCTTCGCAAGGCTAAAAATCGCACTTAAGGCATTGACCTACCCTTGTTGATGAATTTTTGTCCTTGTAATTGGTGTTGCTTCAGCGGCATGAATGTCTATTTAGTGAACCTGATAGGCATAGTTTTACTGTATCCTTACTATTCGAAACACCGGCTCATCAAACTATCAAACAGATACTGTGTTTCGTCAATAGTTTTTTGGATGAGTTTTTTTTGCTTTTCAATTGTGTCGACTAATTCGGCGAATCGGGTTTGGAGATATAAAGGGGGCACCACAACTGGAAAGTTATTTAATTGTTTGGAATTAATTGTTGCAATCCCAGTAGTTTGTTTAGCTGCTTTAAGAAAATATTTTTTACCATAAGGACTTCCAATAAGAAAACTTGCATATTGTGGCACAATAAGATCCTTTTTAAGTCTTACTCTAAAGATATGATTTTGGTGAAGACATACTTTGATTTCTTCGCTCCAAATTGCACATCTGCCAAGCTTGTCAGGATCTCCCCCTTCTGTCATAAGCAAATCCCCGTTAACTAATTGATATTTTGCCGTTTCAGATGTGGTTACATCTATTTTTTTAATCTCAGTTAAATTGAGAGTACCGTCCTGAACATTTGCTACTCGCATATATGGAATTGAGATTAGATTTTGCTCTTTAGTCTTTCTCCCCTTTGTGATACCCGATACGATTTCTGATATATCCCCTAATCGATTGATATCCCAACTTTTATTGTTATTGTCAGGGTCACCAAACATATCGTAAAAAATGGATTTAATAAGCTCATCTAGTTCTGTAAGTTGCTGTTTGCGCAGGGCAAGCAGTTCTACAGCGGTGTCCAGAGTTTTTGTAATTTGCTTTTGGGTTTCCAGGGGCGGGAGAGGAATCAATACTTTTTCTAAGTTTTTCGGCTGATACGAACTCTCGTTGAACCCGCTACATGCTTATCTATTTGGAATAAGTAATTAGGTGACATTGAAAAGCATACAAAATATTCAGGTAAACACCGTGCCTTATCGAACCTCATAATAGTACAATCTACTGCTGTTATCATTCTTGTCCCATAACTCGGAAGCATACATGCTCTACCAACAGGTGTTGGCAACCTAGAAATTAAGACATCACCTTTAAAAACATCTGTACAGTTTAAACGGACGAAGGTATCTTGATTGATAAATTTAGCATGATTTAACTTATCGATATATTTACCTTCGCCAATGTTACCAGTTTGGACCAGCCTAATGCCTTCTGTAGCTTGATCCTTCGATTCAATCCAGTTTCCATCAGTCATAATTGTAGTAATACTTTTTAAAGATGATATTTCCCACTTACTCACCGATCAGCCCCCGCAGTTCCTCCATCTTGGAAGCAATCTCGATGTTCAGCTTATCGATGCGGTACATGATTGCTTTTGGAGGGGCATACTCCACCTTAACATAAACGACCTCTTTATACCGGTTGATGGACAGGTCGTAGTCATTGGCGACTATTGCAGGCTTATTTACAAAAAAGCTCTGCTCGGTGGGTTTGCGATTTATTTCCCCCTCAAGGTTGTGGAAGCGGGTCAGGATGTCGGGGATGTCGTTGGCCTCGACGGGTGAACGCTTGTCGTCCAAAGAGAAGCCGTCGGCCTTCATATCGTAAAACCAGACCTTGTCGGTGCCGCCTGCGCCTGTTTTGGTAAAGACGAGCACGGCGGTGCTCACGCCTGCGTACGGCTTGAATACGCCGCCGGGCATGGAGATAACGCCCTTAAGCTGGTGGTTTTCGACCAGTTCTTTGCGCAGGGCTTTGTGCGCCTTGGTTGTGCCGAACAAAACGCCGTCCGGTACAATGCAGGAGCAGCGCCCGCCCTTGCGCAGCATCCTTAAAAAGAGGGCCACAAACAAAAGCTCGGTGTTTTTGGTGCTGCAGACTGCCTTTAAGTTGTCGTTGATGCTTTCCGCGTCCACTGTCCCTTTGAAGGGCGGGTTGGCTAGAACAATGTCAAAAGCGGAGGAAATATTGTTCTGCTTGGAAACGCTGTCCACGTAGTTGATCTGCGGCCGGGTGATCGAGTGCAGCATCAGGTTCATCGCCGAAAGGCGCAGCATGGTCCTGTCGGTGTCAAATCCGGTGAACATGTCGCCCGCGAAATGTTCCCACTGTCTGACGGTCATTTGGGGTTCGTACTTTTCCCTGATGTATTCGGCGGTAGAAACTAAAAACCCGGCGGTACCGCAGGCGGGGTCGCAGATTTTATCGTCCGGTCCTGGGTCGAGGAGTCGCACGATCATATCCCGGATATGCTTCGGAGTCCTGAACTGGCCATTCTGTCCTGCGGTGGCCAGCTTGCCCAGCATGTATTCGTAGAGATCCCCCTGCATGTCCAGGTCTTTGATATCGTGTTCGTAAAGCTCGTCCAGGCCCGTAATGATCTTTTGCAATACCTGCGGGGTCGGGATTAAAAACAGCGCGTCCTGCATGTAGCGGGAAAAAGATGAGTTGTTCTCGCCGTTCATGGCTTTGATAAACGGGAATACTTTTTGGCCGACGATATCGTAAATTTTACGGGAATCCATTGTCTTAAACCTGCTCCAGCGCATGGCCTGCCCGTCTTTGTTCTGCGGAAATAATTTAGGCAGGGTTTCGCCGCTCAACACTTCAGTTTGTTCTGTTTCCAGTTCCTTCTCGTCCAGCGACCGGATGAAAATCAGGTAGGTAAGCTGTTCGATGACGGTCAAGGGGTTGGTGATTCCGCCCGCCCAGATATCGGTCCATATTTTATCAACCTTGTTGCGGATTTCGCCCGTGATCATCTTTTTGCTCCTCGTTGTGATGATAAAATCATAAGTTATGGCGGTTTCATCAATGTCGCCTGTACTGTCTTTCAGGGGATTGGTTATTCTCGTTTTGCAAAGGCTTCTTCTTCTTCTTCTTCTTCTTCTTCTTTCACCGCAAGTAAATATTTTCCTTCTAAATTGACCTATATTAATGCATTTTTCCGCTTTTTTTGCTGAAGTTGAGGAATTTCAGCCAGGCGCCGGACCCAAAAAAATCAGCCCCCGGCATGATTACCAGAGGCTTGATTCATTTTAGTATGGCAGGATAAAAAAATCTCATGGCAAAAAATGGGCCTTAACGTGTAATAAACAAAGTAGGTAAAGCAAGCTGTGATAATTGGCGGTTTAACAAACTTTAAAAATTAATGGAATTCATTTTCTGCTTCTATAATTAAAGAGTCGACATCTCCAACAGCTTTTTGCGCTTCGTCTATTTTTATATGAGGCTTCAGTTCATTTATTCTTATTGCCCTTGTTATAGCATTTTGGTTTCTGCCCTCTTCCAGTGTTACATATAATGCTGTAGCTAACCGTTCCAGTTCAGCGACACTAAGTCCTGATAACTTTTCTGAGATAAAATTAATTTGCGGTTTATATTTTTTGGTGGTTTTCGGATAAAGTTCCCGTAACCTTTCCGCAGCCTCGCCGGGAAGATACGACGGGCCGTATGGATATGGCTTGCTTTTTAGTTCGACAAGCATATTGCTTCTCATAACACCAAGCTCATCCCTTAAATCAAAAGAAAAAGGCCCGTGTTTATAAAGAATAAAATCAAAGTTCAGTGGCACACCCAACATTTCTTGTAGAAAGTAAAGACTTTTCTGTATGTGGGTTTCACCGCACCAGCTGCCATTATCGCCCATATTTTCAATTAAGGATACCACCACTGCCTGGCGCTTAGTGCCTTCCATAAAGATTAATCCTCCAAAATAAGAGTTTTTATAATATCAGGCCTGTTCTCTTTCAGCCATTCGCTGGATTCCTTCAGCAAATCGGGTTTAATAAAAATATAGTCAAAAGAAGGAACGGGGAGCCTTTGGATAATATTTGACAGTTTGTATGATGTATAAATTCGTCCGTCACTGTGTAAAACAGGAAATTCTATGGCGCTGTTTTTAGCCGTATATGTATCTCTTCGAAGCGCTTCATTGCCGTATTTCGACTGAAGCTCTTTATATATCGACCTCCCTGCTTCCGGATTAATTTTAATATCATCCGGACTTTTTTCATACAACTTTCTGTAATGCTCCCTTTTGACAATCCGGCGGGCAGGGCCGTGCCCTTTTCCGGATTCTATTCTTGCCGCCTCCAGGAGCGCCGCAAGAACCTCGTTATCTGTTATCTTTAACAATTCTTCAATATTTATTGGAAACCTGCCTTCCGGTAACCACTCAATTAGAAAATCCTTTAAATGAATATCATAAATTCTTCGTACAGGATGAAAATACATAAAATAACGGGCTAACAGCAGAGCTTCCGCAGAATGGAGTCCGCCTTCTTCAATACCCAGAGCAGGTTCTTTAGAACCGTGTTCTTCACTGGTAGACATGGGTAGTATTCGCAGAGTGTCAATAAGCCGGTAGTGATCGAATTTTCCGTAGGCAACACCGGCATGGTGAGAATCTCGTAAGAGATAATCAATACGGTCGACACCAAATGCGTCTCCGACAATAATTTCCGACAGAATTGCTTCCCAGTTATTAAATTTTATATCCTTAAATTTCTTGGGACCGACTGCCAGCTTAAAAATATCTTCCACACGAAGCGGGGGTGTCATTCCTTCCCAGATATTTTTCATTTCTTCGCTGCGGATTATATCAATAGTGAGAAGTTCGTGATCCCACCCTTCCGGCAATAACTCCTTCTCCGCAGCGTGGGAAAACGGCAGGTGCCCCAAATCATGGCAAAGCGCTGCCATGCGAAGAACACTGCGCTAGTATCCAAGCTTCTTCTTATCATGAATTATTTCAATAATATCTGGAATAAGTTCACCAATCTTATTGTCTATGGTTACCTTATTTGTTACTACGTCAAAAACCCTGCAGGCCAGTTCCATGACTCCGAGAGAATGTTCAAACCTTTTATGAGTCGCTCCCGGATAAACTAAATATGATAGCGCTAATTGGTGAATATTGCGTAAGCGCTGAAACGGATAAGAATTTAGGACTTTTCTCTCATCGTTATCCAACTTGATAAAAACATGTATAGGATCTCTTATCTCGTGGTAAATCTTTGTCATTTGATGACCAACTCTAATTTTTAAGGAAATTTATTCTTAGGGAGATTATACCAAACATTTGTTCTTGCGGCAATAAAAAAACTAATTTTTTACAATCAAAAAAACGGATGTATTTAGAGGGATTATTTAACTGTATTTAATGTTAAAAGGAGTTTTCCTTTATAAAAATTGCGACAAATTACGACAAAGATATAAAATCAGCCCCCGGTATGTTTGCCGGAGGGGAAGGATTAAACGCTTTTTACTTTAATTTTGTCAGCCGCGGATTGCGCTCCGCAGTCGCAAAGCTATTAATCTATTGCATTGAGAATTCTTAAGGGGTATACTTGGATTGTAACAATTACAACTTTATCACGATTATAAATTAAGACTATTTTTAATTTACTTTGGGTAGTGAGTTTAATAAAATTATTATTTGAAGAATTAAAGAAAAAACTAAAGATAAGAAATATTAATCTTTCATATCAGAGGTTGAAAGTTTTAGAATATCTTACCCAAAATCACTGTCATCCAACTGTAGATCAGATCTTCACCGGCATTCAAAAGGATATATCTACATTATCTAAAACAACAGTCTATAACACATTGAGAATTTTGGCAGGAGCAGGCCTGGTAAGGGTAATAACAATCGAAGATAATGAAACCAGATACGATATTGAGGTTGAAAACCATGGACATTTTAAATGTGAATCCTGCGGAGCTATATATGATTTTAGTATAGACATAGATTTGATGACCTCCAGAGATTTGAATAATTTCAAAATTAATGATAAAAACGTATATTTGAAAGGTATCTGTCCGAGATGCCTTTCAAATATAAATGAAAACAAGTGAAGGAGGCTTAAACTTATGGAAGAAATGAAATGCCCGGTGACAGGTAAAACGAGAAAAGCCATATCCGGCGGTGGAACCTCGAACAAAGACTGGTGGCCGAACCAACTGAACCTGAAGATTCTGCATCAGAACTCAAACTTGAGCAATCCGATGGGCGCAGACCTCAAATATTCTGAAGAATTTAAGAAACTCGACCATGATGCAATAAAGAAAGACCTATATACGTTGATGACCGACTCGCAGGATTGGTGGCCTGCCGATTACGGTCATTATGGGCCGCTTTTCATCCGAATGGCATGGCATAGTGCGGGAACTTATAGAATGGGTGATGGTCGCGGCGGTGCGGGAGATGGAACCCAACGCTTTGCGCCGCTCAATAGCTGGCCGGACAATGTAAATCTCGATAAGGCTCGCCGTTTGCTTTGGCCAATCAAGAAGAAATACGGCAAGAGTATCTCTTGGGCGGATCTCATGATTCTCGCAGGAAATTGTGCACTGGAGTCAATGGGATTCAAGACGTTCGGTTTCGGCGGTGGACGCGAGGACGTTTGGGAACCGCAAGAGGATGTTTATTGGGGTTCTGAGTCCGAGTGGCTTGGTGATAAGCGCTATTCAGGCGAACGGGACCTTGAAAATCCTCTTGCTGCCGTTCAGATGGGTCTAATATATGTCAATCCGGAAGGACCGAATGGTATGCCAGATGCGGTAGCTTCCGGTCGTGATGTTCGGGAGACATTTGCACGAATGGCAATGAACGATGAGGAGACTGTTGCACTTGTTGCAGGCGGTCATACCTTCGGCAAATGCCATGGCGCTGGGCCTGCAACACATGTAGGTCCTGAACCAGAGGCAGCCCCAATTGAGCAGCAGGGTCTCGGTTGGAAAAGCAGTTTCGGCAGCGGTAAAGGTGGAGATGCGATAGGTAGCGGCCTTGAAGGTGCCTGGAAGCCAAATCCGACAAAATGGGACATGGGATATTTAAACACGCTGTTTGAATATGACTGGAATTTGGTAAAAAGTCCTGCCGGCGCTTACCAGTGGGTCCCATCTGACCCAGCTGCAGCAGATACAGTGCAGGATGCTCACGACCCCAATAAGCGACACGCACCTATGATGACTACAGCGGATCTATCTTTGAGGATGGACTCGATCTTTGGACCGATCGCAAAGCGGTTCAGAGATAACCCGCAGGAGTTTGCAGATGCTTTTGCCCGTGCCTGGTTCAAACTGACCCATCGTGACATGGGCCCACGTTCTCGCTATCTTGGTCCTGAGGTTCCTGCTGAGGAACTGATCTGGCAGGACCCAATACCAAAAGTTGATTATGAATTGATTGACGGACAAGATATCGCAGATCTCAAGATCAAAATACTGGCTTCAGGATTGTCGGTCTCTCAACTTGTATCAACGGCCTGGGCATCAGCATCAACATTCCGCGGCTCTGATAAGCGCGGCGGGGCAAATGGAGCACGCATCCGTCTGGCGCCTCAGAAGGACTGGGAAGTCAATCAGCCGGATCAACTACGTAAGGTGCTGCAGGTTTTGGAAAAGATCCAAACGGAATTTAACAGTGCTCAGTCAGGCAAAAAGAAAGTATCACTCGCCGACTTGATCGTCCTTGGCGGATGTGCTGGTATAGAGCAAGCGGCAAAGAATGCCGGCTGCAATGTACTCGTTCCTTTTAAGCCGGGACGCGCAGATGCAACGCAGGAACAGACTGACGTTCAGTCCTTCTCTGTGCTCGAACCGGTCGCAGATGGTTTCCGTAACTACCTGAAAACTAAATTTTCCGTCTCGGCAGAGGAACTTTTGGTTGATCGCGCCCAGCTTTTAACCTTGACCGCACCAGAAATGACAGTCCTGTTTGGAGGCATACGCGTCTTGAATGCCAATTACGGACAGTCTCAACACGGGGTGTTCACCAAGAGAACGGAAGCCCTGACCAACGACTTCTTTGTGAATCTTCTCGACGTGGGCACGGTGTGGAAGCCGGCCTCGGAAGACGGAAACGTGTTCGAGGGACGTGACCGCAGCACGGGTGAACTCAAGTGGACCGGAACGCGAGTCGACCTCATCTTCGGTTCAAACTCCCAGCTCCGGGCCATCGCGGAAGTTTATGCATGTGACGGCTCTCAGGAGAAATTCACACAGGACTTCGTTGCGGCTTGGAATAAGTTGATGAACGCAGATCGTTTTGATCTTGCCTGAAGAAAAGAATAAGCCTCCGGCAACCATGCCGGAGGCTTATTCTTTTCTTCAGTTTTTCAAGAGTTTATGAAAAACTTTCTTGGGGTCGCTGATTAGCAGCGCAATCAACCAAACAATAAGACCAAAGAGAACAACAACAACTCCCAGCATAGTTGCGTCAAGAGTTATTTCAAAAAACTCTCCGCCTTCCGTTAAAAACGCCATCACGTGGTCAACAAACCACATGAGTGTTGCTCCCCAATATATAAAGCATAATAAGTTAAGCTTATATTTGTCTTCCGGAGCATTAACATACCATACAATAGTCGCAACTATAGCTGCTAGCGCAGTAATTATAAAGAACATAATTCATCCTCCATCAGGCGTCGGCTTTAGCTTTTACTGCAGTATCAATAGCCCTGGCTTTTTGATCGGCAATCGAAATCATAATCAACCACACAATTGTTACAAATACCGCCATCCCTGTGCCGATTGTTGCGACCTCATGAAGCATCGGGCCTACGTCGGCCGGATTATTCATTGCCGTTAAAAAAGGCGGCCAGAGGACAACTTCTCCATGCCATATATGTTCAAGCGCCAACAGTAAAACTCCGCCCCACAACAATCTATTCAACCAGCTTAATTTACGGCTCCAGCTTACACGTGTTTGTGAAGTCTCTTTTTTCCCGGCTTCCCTTTCATTTTTCTCCACAACTTTCTTCACAACGGTGGTTACAATAGCCTCACCCATGGGTACAAGAAAACATGCCATATCTTTTTCCCTCCAATATTTATGATTAATACTTAATAAATGTCAAAGAGTGTCTTTTTATTCACCCCCTTCTTTTTTTTTCACTGGTCTTTTTTCGCATTCCGTTTCAATTGGAGTTGCCAATATATAAAAATAACAAAAAGCCATTAAGGCAGACACACTTGTCCACAAGTGATTAAACCTTCATGGCTTAATATCTTCCCTCCATGGGAATAAAATATATGTACCATAAGATTTCTATTCTGTCAATAAAACTGTTTTTTTCAAAGGACGGTTTGTTTTTTTTATAAAAAGGAAAAAGGGAAAACAGCGGCGCCTCCGAGTGGAGAAGAGGAAAATAAAAACCCCCCGGCATGATTGCCGGAGGCTTGCTTATTCGGATATGGTGGGCGATACTGGGATTGAACCAGTGACATCCTGCGTGTAAAGCAGGCGCTCTCCCGCTGAGCTAATCGCCCATTTGGTGACCCCACCGGGATTCGAACCCGGGTTACCGCCGTGAAAGGGCGGTGTCTTAGACCGCTTGACCATGGGGCCAGATTAAGTTTTTACTGGTGGGCCCACCAGGATTCGAACCTGGAACCTGCCGGTTATGAGCCGGTAGCTCTGCCGTTGAGCTATGGGCCCAGAAATGGCTCCCCGAGCAGGATTCGAACCTGCAACCCTCCGGTTAACAGCCGGATGCTCTACCGTTGAGCTATCGAGGAACAGCAAAATCAATTATATACAAAAACTTTCACTGGGTCAATTATATTTTAAAGCTCTTGTGTTTATTGTAGAGTGCAACTTTAATTGCCTTGATTTCCTCCCGCCCTTGTTTAATTTGAAAACCCCCCTGTGTTTAATTCCTTTCTGTATGTTTTAATGTCTGTCACTGCAGGAAAAGAAAAATGATCACCGAAAACTTATTATACGCGCCAGATCGCTTTTTTACAAAAAATAGTTTTTACTCTTTGCAAGTGCCTCTTCTATTGGTAAAAAATCAAACCAGAAGGGATTGACTGCCGTGATCGATTATTCGGTACTTGACAACCCATTCCTCCTGCGAAATATTTTTTATCCGTACCCCGGAGTTACCCCCTGCCCTACCGGCGCGGTTGATCTTTTCGTGCCGGTTGAGAAGGACGTTTCCATATCCTGCCGCTTTTATGCAAAAGAAAAAAGCTGGCCAAATATACTTTATTTTCACGGCAATGGTGAGTTAGTTGGGGATTATGACGGCATTGCTCCCTTTTACAATAAAAAAGGCCTCAATATCATGGTCGTCGATTACCGCGGCTACGGGGCAAGCGGAGGTTTTCCCAAATTTACGTCAATGATCAGCGACGCCCACAGCGTATTCGGGGAGTTCCAAAAACAACTTTCGCAGCAGGGCCATGAAGGTGGTTTATGGGTTATGGGACGATCCCTCGGCAGCGCGAGCGCCCTTGATCTTGCCTGCCATTGCCAGGACCAAATCAAGGGGCTGATTATTGAAAGCGGTTTTCCAAGCTTTGGCAGGCTTTTAAAAAGAAAGGGCATTGTTCCACCGGGTACAAGCATTGACGCTTTCAATGACGCCTGCCTGGCCAGGCTCGGCAAAATTTATTTGCCCGCCCTGGTTATGCACGGCCAGTACGACAACCTTGTCCCGCTGCAGGAAGCGCAGGATCTGTTTGATGGTTTGGGATCCCCTGCAAAAAAAATGATCATCATTCCGGATGCTGACCACAATACGACAATGATGATCGGATTTGACCTTTACTTCGGTTATATAAAGGAGTTTATAGAAAGCTGATTTTTAAGGCTTGTTTATTGAAAAAACATTTGCACAGCCTGGAAGTTGCGCTTGATTAAGTCCTTGCCCTGGATATAGCTTCCGTACTCGGTGGAATGTCCTGGAAGCAGGAATTCAATGTCAAGGGTCGACAACCTGTCTATGCTTTTAGCAAGTTCCTGGTGATCCCCGCCCAGCAGATCCGTTCTGCCGATACTTCCGAAAAATAAAACATCGCCTGTGAACAAGACTTTTTCATCCGTCCAGTAAAAGCATAATGAACCTGGTGAATGGCCCGGCGAATTAAACACCTGCAGGGAAATTTTGCCCAGTTTCAGCTCGCCTTCGTCAAGCAAAATAACCGGCTTGATTTCATCAAGCAAATTTCCGTAAAAACTGCGCATTCTTTCTTTTGATTCCAGTAAAAATTCATATTCTTTATTGGGAAAAGCAATAAAGGGGGGATTGTCCCCTTTGTTTTTTGTAATGATCTCTTTACACGCCGAGCAGTGATCGGAATGAAAATGAGTAATCAAAATAAGGCCGATTTCCTCAACTTTAAAACCGTCTCCTGAAAGCGCCGCAAGCATCTGTTCGGCGCAGGGCTCGCGGTACTCGTTGATGGTATTCCCGGGGTCGATCAACACATGGGGATGGTCGCCTTCCAAAACTCCGGAGAGAAGGTAAGTGTTGCAGTTGTTCCCTCTTCCCCGCCAGAAGTAGCAGAACAGGTTATTTGAAACCTTAAGCGTTTTGTAATTTGTATATGCCATAAGCAGCCCGGACAGCCTCCTTAGTTTTGTTTTCCTTTTGCAAAATTATATTATAAAATGGACAGGAAAGCTATAAAACCGGCGAGTAAAATGAGGTGACACAAGGTGGAAAAAATAAAAAGCGCTTGGGAAATCGCCATGGAAAGAGCCGCCAGCAGATCATCGGTCAAACCGGAAGAACTGCAGAAGCAGAACGAGGAAAAAGGCCGTGTAATTGGAAATGCTCTTGCAGACAAATTTTTAAATGACTTGGATAAAAAACAACTTAAAGCTGACCTGGAAAAATACGGGGAGGAAGAAAGGCCTTTTATTGTTAAAGGGACCCGGACGGCTTTGATAGAATCCCTTGAGCTTGGCGATTACGGGAAGCTGGAAAATGTTATCGAAGGGCTCTGTATCCTTGCGGGAGATGACCGCCCGAAGGAGATCAAGGGCAGGTTATTTCTTATCTACGATAATTACACAGGCGTCTATAAAAAGAGTTCGGAGAAGTTTCAGGCTGCAAGCAGAAAAATACTGTACAGATATGCGATTTCCGGCGCCGCGGTAAAAGCCATCAATCCGGATGTGTTTAACGAAGAATTAAAACAAATCAACCGGGATGAACTCTTGCCCCTGGAAAAAGAATTTGAAGAATTAAAAAAGGAACTGTTGAATCTTATCTAGCCTTATTATTCTGTAGTTTTTCTTGAAATATCGTTATAATGAGTCCCTTGTTTAAATTTATTAAATTTTTAGATATGTCATTGACATGTTAATATTAATTTAATACACTTAATTTAAATAATTTTTGAGGGGGTATTTTATAATGGCAAAGCTGCCTGAGGTAGTAAAGGAAGTATTTGGCGATCGGTCATGTCCCAAAGTAATGGCTACAGTTGACGCTGACGGTAACATAAACAATACACCAATTGGGAGTACAACTGCTATTGATGATGAAACCCTTGCTTTTGCAGATCTATACGGGGTTGCAACCAGAACGATGAAGAATCTGGACGCCACCAAAAAAGTATCCGTGACGGCTTTTAAAGTATCATTGGCGCCGCCTTTTATCGCCTTCCAGGTAAAAGGGACATTCCAGGGGTTCCAAACATCCGGCCCGTTGTTCGATACCTTCGCCAAGCTTTTAAAAGAAGCGATCGGACTGGACATCAAAGGTGTCGGAACAATTAAAGTTGATGAGGTTTTCAATTGCTCCCCGTTAGCGCCGGGCAAGAAAATGGCATAATAATATAGGTCATAATAAGGGACCGGAAATAATTCTAACCGGAAATAAGGCTGTTAACTGACTGTTAAACTTGTTAACAGCTTTATTTATTCCCGGCTGCAAATATGTCAGGGGGGCGGTTCTTAAATGTTGTGTCAAGGGGACGGGGTTGTTGACACGCCTCATTTTGGGACTGTCAACAACCCCGTCCCCTTGACACTATTGACGCTCCAGGAAATAATCTTGCTAAGGCCGTCCCCTTGTGCTATAATCTTTAGGTCTTAAAGAAATAAAGAGGAGTTTATTTAGATGAAAAAAGATATCCATCCCCAGTATCACAGAGCGAAGATAACCTGCATCTGCGGTGAAGCATTTGAAACGGGATCCACCAAAAAGGAAGTGCGCGTGGAAATATGCTCCAAGTGCCATCCTTTTTATACCGGTTCGCAGCGTACCATAGAAACGGGCGGAAGGGCGGATCGTTTCCGTAAAAAATACGGCCTGAAATAATATCTGAAACAACCGAAAAAGGTTCGATAAGGAGTTTTAATTAATGGGCTCTGTTCAATACGGAGGCCAGGCTGTTATCGAGGGTGTAATGATGAGGGGAACAGGTTCGTGGGCTGTCGCTGTGCGGCGTCCCGATCAGAGCATTGCCCTGGATCTGAACCCTGTAAGTTCGGTCACTAAAAAAATATCCATCCTTGGATGGCCTTTTGTGCGCGGTACCATAGTGCTTTTCGAGTCGCTGATAATCGGCTTAAAGGCTTTGAACTACTCGGCGGAACAGGCGACAGGCGAGGAAGAAGAAATAAAAGGCTGGGAGATGGGGCTGACTATGCTGATTGCCTTTGCCCTGGCCATATTGCTTTTTGTCGTTTTGCCCACAGGGATCGCTCATTATCTGGTTTCCGGCGTCAAAGGCAATTTCTTGCAGAATCTGATCGAGGGCGCAATCCGGTTTCTGGTCTTTATCCTTTATGTATACGGCGTTGGGCGGCTGTCTGATATCCGCCGGGTTTTTCAGTACCACGGCGCTGAACACAAGGTAATCAACACTTTTGAAGCCGGAAAGGAATTAACGGTCGATAATGTTTTAAAACACTCAACCTACCATCCCCGTTGCGGAACCAGTTTTTTGCTTATTGTTCTGGTTATGAGCATCTTTTTATTTTCGCTTCTTCCGGGAGAAGAATTCTTATGGAGGGTACTTTCGCGGATTGTGCTGCTGCCCGTTTTAGCCGGGCTTTCCTATGAACTGCTCAAATTCTCGGCCGTATACCAGAATTTTTTTATCTGCCGGTTGTTTATCGGGCCGGGGCGCTGGTTGCAGAAACTGACCACGGGGGAGCCGGACAGAGAGCAGGTTGAGGTGGCCATTTCAGCCCTGCAGGCGGTTTTGCCCAAAGAAGGTGAAATTAGTGTTCCATAAACTTGATGCTTTGGAAGAGCGTTATGACTCTTTAAATAAATTAATCGGAGATCCCGAGGTTATCGCCGATTACGAACGCTGGCAGCAGTATGTCAAAGCCCACTCGGAACTTAACGACCTGGTGACCCTTTACCAGGACTTTAAAAAGGTCCTCCAGGAGATAGAGGGAACCAAAGAACTGCTCGCAGGAGATGCTGACGAAGATTTCAGGGAACTCGCCGAAGCCGAATTGGATCAGTTGCTAGGAAAAAAGGATTTGCTGGAAAAAAGGCTGCGCTTTCTTTTGCTGCCCCGCGATCCGGACGATGAGAAAAATGTAGTCATGGAAATCAGGGCCGGCACGGGTGGTGAGGAAGCGGCGCTGTTTGCGGCGAACCTGTTCCGCATGTATATACGTTACGCCGAGCAAATGGGCTGGAAATGTGAAATAATGAGTACAAGCCCCACTGACCTTGGAGGAATTAAAGAAATCATTTTCCTTATCGAGGGGAAGGGAGCATACAGCAGGTTGAAATTTGAAAGCGGGGTACACAGGGTGCAGCGGATTCCGACTACCGAATCCGGCGGGCGGATCCATACGTCAGCGGCGACAGTGGCGGTTTTGCCTGAAGCACAGGAAGTTGATGTGGATATTAACCCTGAAGACCTGCGTATTGATATTTTTTGCTCCACAGGGCCGGGAGGGCAGTCGGTAAATACAACACAGTCTGCAGTTAGGATTACTCACCTTCCGTCGGGAATCACAGTAAGCTGCCAGGATGAAAAGAGCCAGCATAAAAACAAGGATAAGGCGATGAAAGTATTACGGGCCAGGCTGCTTGACCGTGTTCAGGAAGAGCAGCGTGAAAAGACTGCCAGCATGCGCAAACTTCAGGTAGGCAGCGGGGACCGCAGCGAAAGGGTCCGGACCTATAATTTTCCTCAGAACAGGGTTACCGACCACCGGATTGGTTATACGAGTCACCGCCTGAATGAAATAATGATCGGTGATCTGAGCGATATCATAGCAAACTTAATGGAAGCTGACCAGTACGAACGTCTCCAGCAGGTGAGTGGCTGATCCTTATGCCGGGTAAAACAAGAAGCCGGAACAGAAATATAAATTGGGCGCTGGCCTGGGCCAGGGCCTATCTTAATGATCAGGGCATAAAAGACCCTTATCTTGACGCCCAGGTTCTTTTAGCCCATTGCCTGGGTATGGACATAGTCGGTCTGTACCGGGAGGGCGAGCGGCAGTTAAGTTCACAGGAGGAAGACGCATTCTGCAAGCTGGTTCAAAGAAGGGGAAAAAATGAACCTGTGGCTTATCTGACAGGACGCAAGGAATTTATGGGCCTGGTTTACGAAGTTTCCCGGGATGTTTTGATCCCCCGGCCGGAAACCGAGCTTTTGGTTGAAAAAGCTCTTGAACTGTATTCAAAATACTGGCCGGGACAGCCTGTAATTTTTGCTGATATAGGGACGGGCTGCGGAAACATTGCGGTTAGTTTGGCCAGGGAACTCCCTCTTTCCAAAATATATGCCGTGGATATATTTCCCAGCGCCCTTATAATTGCTGAAAGAAACGCCGGCGTGCACAGGGTTGGGGAGAAGATTATTTTTAGCCGGGGCAACCTGTCGGCGCCCCTGGAAAGTCTGGGATTGGAGGGAAAGATTAATCTAATCACAGCCAACCTGCCGTATATTGAATCGACTGAGATAAACAGCCTGATGCCCGACGTCGGCCTGTACGAGCCCAGACAAGCGCTTGACGGAGGTCCGGATGGGCTGGATTTATACAGACGCCTGATTCCCCAATCATTACGTTATTTAACTAAGCCCGGTTTCCTTTTAATGGAGATAGGCCCGGGACAAAGAATGGAAATTGCGTCTTATCTGGCCATTTCCGGGTGGAAGTTCGAATGTTTAAGCGATCTTGCGGGACGGGACAGGCTGGTTATTGCCTGTCCGAAATAAATTAAGAAGCGGAAAGGTTCACACAAAGTGAACTTAACTTCCTGCGTTCTCATGTTCGTTGTGATTAAGTCTTTTTGGCAGGCTGTTGTATTCTTGTTGGCTCATTGGCCATCCCGGCCAAAATCCCTGCCAATTCGCCAGAGAGTGGACAGTGACAGCTGAACCGCTCTTTCCTTTATATCCCGGGGTAATCCCCATAGGATAAATTCACCCGAGCGTGTTTTGCCGTTATAGTTAGTCGCAATGTAAATTGTCCCGCGTAATTTATTCCCTTTGCCGCTTTCTTTAATTTCACCCGTTACCGCTATGCATAAATCAGGATTGACAGCTTTTTTGCCCCAGTCAGCCAACTGTTCGGCCTGCTCCTTGCCCGGCAGCGGAGAAAAAATGAGGTTTTCTATTCCCGGATCATTACTTCCGATGATAAAACCCGCTTTATAAAAATTGCCCTGGTTTTGAATCGCATTCAGCTGGTTGGCAAGCAGTCCGCCGGTCAAATACTCCACGGTAGCCAGGGTGATTTTGTTGTTTTCAAATTGCCTGCCCACTACATCGGCTAAAGTTTCGTCATCCGTTCCAAAAATATATTCACCCACCCTCTGGCGGATTTCCTCTTCGAGTTCTGCGTTCATCTGCAACGCCTTTTCCATACTTTCCGCTTTTGAGGTAATCCGCAAGTGCACCTCGGAAAACCTGGCGGTAGGCGCCAGACTTGGGTTGGCGCTTTGGAGCAGATCGCCCATGCGCTGGTCTACCGTTGATTCGCCCAGACCGCTGAGCTTGATAACCCTCGATTTGATAATTTTTCTCTTGCCGCCGAGTTTTTTGACTATAAAAGGTTCGACTTCCTTGTTCAGCATTAGTTTAAACTCGTTAGGCGGGCCGGGAATCAAAACATAAATTTTCTCATTGTGCTCAAGAATTATCCCTGGCGCTGTTCCGATGGGATTGTCCAAAACAATCCCGCCGGGTGGGGCGAGAGCCTGCCTTAGATTATTATCAGGCATCGGGACGTTGCGCTCGTTAAAAAGCCGCCTCATTATTTTGAGGGCCTTTTCATTGATGACCAGGGGAACGCCGAGTGATTTGGCCAATGCGTCCCTGCTGAGATCGTCCTCGGTAGGTCCGAGTCCTCCGCTGATTATAATTAAGCCTGCCCTTTCAGAAGCCTGTGTGATTGCCTGGGCAAGACGTTCCAGGTTGTCACCGACTGTTATCTGGTAGAACAGGTCGATTCCCAATGAAGCAAGGTTTTGTTGGAGATACTGGGAATTTGTGTTCAGTACCTGGCCCAGGATGAGCTCAGTGCCTGTAAAAATCACTTCAGCCTGCAAATAAGTTCCTCCTCCGGTTAAAAGAAGCAAACAATTTAAGTGTAATACAAAAAAATGCCGGAGTAAACCGGAAAGAAGATAATATTATTTCTCTGAAAATCATTCCCGACATCACAAAGCCTTTTCAAGAAACCTTGAGTGTACCGCTGGTTTCTCTAAAAACCATCGCTGATCATTTTATCGGTTTGTTCCCGCTCGTTGTCCAGGGCCAGTTTTTTCTTGTAATTCCAGGCCAGAACGGCTTGTGCAAATAAAACCATCTTTTTGGTCATCGACCCCCCCACGTTCCCATTTAATCTGGAAGGCAGTTCACCTTTGTCTATAAGATCGTAATTCTCAATGCCTATTTCTTCAGCAATCTCATTTTTAAACTCTTCCAGCGCAGGTAAAATGTAGGAGCGTAATTCTTTTGGAATTATATCGCGGGAGACCGATCTAATTAAATCCGGCAAGTTATCTTTCGTTAAGACAGGCGTATTGTTTTCCATAAATTCAACTCCCTTAATATATTTTATTTATAAGGTTTGTTTAATCCGTTATTTTATGTGAGGTAATTTAAAATAAATGTGGCAGGAATATCAACTTTTTAAGGACAAGAATAATATTTAAACGGTTTTTAAATCTATTATCTGTGGCTAAGATAGCTTATCCTTCACAATCTGACAAATTATGAATACTAATGAAGTAAGGATGTGATTGTATTGCAAAACAAGGATTTAGATGATGTCCGGCATGATATCCTGCTCATCATTGCTGTTGCTCTGGTTATCTTGTTTGCCACCGGCTTGGCGGGCCCGCCGAAAGTTCCCGAGCAGCCGGTAGTAATTCCTTAACTTAATCTAAATGATTGCTTAAAAGGCGTGATAACGTGTTTTCACATGAGGAGCTTAGCAGACTGGCAGATCAGATACAAAAACAACTGTCGCAGGAGGAAGGGGATGCACATTCCGCTGCTCAGGGTGATTGTAATCCCAGTATTAGTAAAGACTGTCTCCTGTCCCCGATTACGCCGCAAAAAGCGCTGGTCATTTTTGGGCTGCTGTCAGGAGTTTTAGAGGTTGATAGTGTGGTCATTGACAGGGATCAAATTATCCAGATTGTCCTGGAAGGCTCCTTAAAAATAAAAACAACCAGGAAAAAGACTAAGATGGACGAGTTGCTTGATATGATAGGGCCAATGCCTTTTGACTATGTTGTTAAAGCATTGCTGGAAAGGCTTTGCTGATTTTTTATTCTTTTTATTAAAGCAATCCTATCTCTCCAAAAGACCCCGAAAGGGGTTCTTTACGTGCAAAGAAGGATTTTTCCATGTTAACCAGAATAAATGATACATAAAAAGAATCAGAGAGAATCAAAGAAAATCAAAGAAAATCAGTTCTGGAACAGCAGTTAGATTAATGTAAATTAATTTAAAATAAACAAAAAGGGGTGAGATGATGATAAAACTTTTTGATAACCTGTCGCTCCGGATGAAAACCCTTTTTGTTCTTTTTATTGCGCTTGCTCCGGCTGTTATTGCTACATATATAATTTCAGAAGCTGTCCTGTTAAAAGGTTTTGTCGAACTTGAGGAGAGACAAACGCTTGAAAATGTCGCACGCCTGAACGATGCCTTATCAGGCGAACTTCTGACTTTGCAAAGGATCACCAGTGACTGGGCAGCCTGGGATGATACCTATACGTTCATTGAAGATGCCAACGATCGTTACATAGAAACCAACCTTTTAACTTCTACTTATACAAGCCTAAATCTAGATTTGATGATTTTTTTAAACTCAAACGGTAAGATTGTCTATGGGCAAGGTTTCGACCAGGAAAACATGAAATATACCAGCCTGTCTGTCGGGTTAAGCAGATACTTAAAACCCGGCAGTGCCCTGTTAAAACACGAAAGTGCCAGCAGTTCGGTTAAAGCCCTTCTTCTGCTGCCGGAAGGACCTTTGCTTGTAGTATCACAACCCATTTTACCGAGTGATGAAGAAGGGCCTATAAACGGGACTCTGGTTTTTGGCAGATATCTGGATGCTGCAGAAATAAAGCGTTTGGCGGACTTAACGCATCTTTCCCTGGCTCTGCAGGTCTATGGCAAACAGGGCTCTCCAGATTTTAATAAGGCGTATTCCCTTCTATCGGTAGATAAACCGGTGCTGGTCAGATCCTTGAACGAAAATTTAATTGCCGGGTATTCGCTGCTAAGAGATATTTACGGAAAGCCAATTCTTATTTTCAGGGTGCTTACGCCCAGAGATATTTATAATCAGGGAAAGCTCAGCCATAAGTATTTTATTGTTGCAATCATAATTACCGGATTTGTTCTGCTTTTTTTAAGCTTTTTGCTTTCAGAAAAGATGATTTTGTCACGTCTGACAAATCTAATACAACATGTCATAAAAATCGGGCAAACGAAGAACTTCTCATCACGCGTGCCTACTACAGGGGGTGATGAACTTTCTACGCTCGCCGGTGAAATAAACACCATGCTCTCGGGCTTGGAGCAGTCCCAGGAAAAAATTAAGGAGAGCGAAGAGCATTTCCGGGGACTCTTCAACGAAGCCCTGACGGGCAATTACATATCGTCGCCGGATGGAAAAATACTTCTCTGCAACTCGACTTTTGCAGAAATGCTTGGTTTTAAAGCAGTTGAAGAAGCTTTAAAGACAAATTTATTATTGTTCTTTACAAATGATGAGGAGAGGCAAAATTTTCTTAAGCTTTTAGATGAAAGAAAAAAGCTTGAATTATACGAAACCGACCTCCAAAGTATTGATGGAAAGAAGATCACCGTACTGCAAAACATAATTGGAAAATCCGATCAAAACGGCTGTCTTACCGGGATACATGGATATATTTTTGATATTACGGAGAGAAAAGCCATGGAAGAACAATTAAAATACCTCAGCTTGCATGACCCCCTTACAGGCCTTTATAACCGCGCCTACTTCGAAGAAGAAATGCGGCGCCTTGGCAGCGGCCGGTTTTCCCCTGTCGGCATAATTATATGTGATGTAGACGGTCTTAAATTAATCAACGATTCGATTGGGCATAACAGGGGAGATGCTTTGCTTATTGCCGCAGCCAGGGTAATCGGGAAAGCGTTTCGAGCCAACGACATGATTGCCAGAATCGGGGGCGACGAGTTTGCAGTTCTTATTCCTAACGGTGATATAACAACTGTGGAAAAAGCATGCCAGAGGATGAAGGAACAGATTATTATTTATAACGGGACAAGTCCGGAATTCACCTTGAATATATCCATCGGTTACGCTGTAAGCGGTGATTCAGTAATCAATATGGAAGAACTTTTTGCAGAAGCCGATAATAGCATGTACCGGGAAAAAATCCTCCACAGGCAGGAAGTGTACGGCACGGTGGTTCAGGACATGGCGAAGGCGCTTAAAACTAAAGATTTTATAAACGATGGACATGCCGATCGCATACAAGAACTTGTTCTCAGGCTTGCCGAGGCTGCCGGATTTCCGGAAAAGCGTTACATTAATGATTTGAATCTTTTCGCCAGGTACCACGATGTTGGAAAGATAGGAATTCCTGAAAAAATTCTTTTTAAAAAGGATCCCCTTACAACACTGGAAACAGCAGCCATCCGTCAGCATTGCGATATCGGCTACCGTATAGCCCAGTCCGCTCCTGAACTAATGCCGATAGCTGACTGGATCCTCAAACACCATGAATGGTGGAACGGTAAAGGATACCCGCTGGGGCTAAAAGGGGAAGAAATACCCCTGGAGTGCCGCATTATGGTCATTGTTGACGCTTATGAAGCAATGACCCACGATCGCCCTTACCGTAAGGCGATGAGCAGGGATGACGCCGTTAAAGAATTGGAAAAGCTGGCGGGAAGTCAATTTGATCCCGGACTGGTGCAGTTATTTATCCAAATAATTATGAAAGAAGAAGACTTATAAAAAACCACTTACTTAAATCTTTTTCATTTGGGTCTTAGAAAAAATAACAGCTTTGGCAGTTGTTTTTTTCTAATTAAGTCTAAGATACCATTTTAGATACAGCGGAAAGGTATGAGATTCTGACGGAAATATCTGCGCTAATAGGGTTAAATGAATGTGCATAAAGCAGATTATCCAAGGCAGACTCGTGTAATTCCCTTTGTTTGCAAAACCAAAAAAAGTACTTCAAGATGCGGTACGAGAAAGAAAACATTGCAGCCTTAAGCAAACAAAATATAAAAAAGTTTTATATTTGCACATGTATTAGAATAAAATAGTGTTTATATTTTTAAATCCCTGGGTATAATTATTTAATAAGAAAATTAAAAAGGGGGTGTATTTATGTCTTTTGAGGTATACAGGCCCAGAGAAAGAGAAAGAAAAGAGAAAACGGCGACTGTTTCTTTTTCAAAGAACTCAATCGTGCTGAATAAGGTTGCCAGGGAGAAACTTAATGCTTCCGAAGTCGAATTAGCTTTTGATAACGATTCGAAAACAGTCCGCATCAAAGAAGTCCGTAATGGGGATATGCCCAGGATGACTATTAAGAAGACAAAAATATACGGCAAGGGGTTTTATAAGTTTTTCAATATTAAACCTAAAGGAAAATGTGAAGCTAAATTTGAAGAGGCGGAAAAATCTCTTTATGTCTACATCGGCAGCATCCTGCATTAAGCTATTATAATAGTGGTAACCATTCAGTGAACCGGCAGGTAAATACGGCATTGGCGCTGCTCACTAAAAGTGCTTAAGCGCTGTTATTCAGTGCTGTTAAGGTATAAAGGTATAATTGTAGAAAGAACGCAATTTATTACATTGGCAGAGACGGATTTTTTTAAATGGGTGATAAACCCATTTTTTTTGTCTCCCCCATGTCTCCCTTTGGGGTCCATACTCCTTGATTTGACCAAGGGAAACTTTTATTTAGAATGGGGGTTTTCTTTGCCCGGAAAGCCCGTATCATAGCGCAAAACGCTTTAGAAACAGTTACTATATGCATTTAATAAAAATATTCTTACTAAATTATTGACAAAAATTACGGCCAAAGTTAATGTATATTAAGTGTATTAAGTAGATAATTACAATCATATTTATCTAAATGTAAAATTTATTTTCGCTTATCTAATTCTTCTCCTTGTCCGGGTGTGTTTCATCTTTTTTTATTAACTAATTTAGAGGAGGTATATTATGCGGGAACTTGGCAGTATAGGGGAAAAAGAGATTACAAGGGCCATTGTCGGCGAATTTTTAACTCAATTTTATGAATATGTTCAGAGTGATTGTATTATTGTCGGCGGAGGTCCCAGCGGGCTTGTAGCCGGCGCAAGGCTGGCCAAAGACGGGAAAAAAGTCCTGATCGTTGAAAGGAATAATTATCTGGGAGGCGGTTTCTGGATCGGGGGTTACTTGATGAACAAGTTAACCATTAGACACCCGGCGGAAAAAATCCTGGAAGAACTTAGCATACCCTATAAAGAAGTTGAACCCGGCCTTTTTGTTGCCGATGGGCCTCACGCCTGCTCAAAACTCATCGCCTGGGCATGTGACTGCGGTGTTTGTTTCTTAAATATGACAAGTTTTGACGATCTGGTTTTAAAGGAAGACAAACGGGTTGCGGGAGCCGTCATTAACTGGACACCAATATCTGCCTTGCCAAGAGAGATTACTTGTGTTGATCCTGTCGCCCTGGAATCCAAACTGGTCATCGACGCTACCGGCCACGACGCCCAGGTAGTTAAAAAACTTGAAGAACGGGGGCTAATTAAAACAAAAGGGTTCGGAGCTATGTGGGTGGAAAGATCAGAGGATCTGGTTGTTGAAAATACCAGTGAGGTATACCCCGGCCTGATTGTAGTTGGTATGGCGGTATCGACCACTTTTGGGCTGCCGAGGATGGGTCCGACTTTTGGATCGATGCTCAGATCAGGAGAAATGGGATACAAAGCTGCCTTAAAAATACTGGGTTAATATAGTAAATTCATGACAAGTAAAGTGGCTTGAAAAGCTGACATTTTGTTCCGCTTGACCGGTTTTCATGGTGAGGGGGTCTTCTCTTTTAAAGCTTCTCGCTGGGCGCTATTTTCAATGTCCTCGAAGGGGAGAAGAAATTGTGTTTTTAATTGCTGGACGTAGGGGAAATACAATGTTTATAGACATTATTGAAAAAATTGATCATGAAGAGGAACTTACAAAGAAGGATTTGATTTACTTACTCAGCCTTGAAGATCAGGAAGGATTAGATCTTATTTATAAAAAAGCGGACGGCTTCCGGAAAAAGTACGTTGGCGATGAGGTTCACCTGCGGGGTTTAATAGAGTTTTCAAATTACTGCAGAAAAAACTGCTTCTATTGTGGCATCCGCAGGGGAAACCTCAAAGCTAGACGCTACCGTATGGCCATCGAAGAAATACTTGAAAGTGTCGCTGCTGCGGAAAAATTGGGATACAGAACGGTTGTTTTACAATCAGGTGAGGATCTGTATTACACTGCGGAGAAGCTTGTTGATTTAGTGAGGAGAATAAAGAGACAGTCGGATATAGCGATAACCCTCAGTATCGGAGAACGTCCCAGGGAGGTATATCAGCAGCTGTATGAAGCCGGGGCTGACAGGTTTTTAATACGTTTTGAGACATCTAACAGTAAATTGTACGAAGAACTTCACCCTGACTCCGATTTTGGCGAGCGTATGATAATTCTCAAATGGCTTAAAGAAATCGGTTACCAGGTAGGTTCCGGAGTGATGATCGGGCTCCCGGGTCAGACAATAGAAGATCTTGCCGCGGATATATTGAAATTCAAAGAATTAGACCTTGATATGGTTGGCGTGGGGCCCTATATCTGTCACGAGGGCACTCCTTTAAGAGGAAATAAGAATGGGACTGTCGAGATGACATTCAAGGTGATCGCTCTTACCAGGCTTGTTACACGATACGCCCATATTCCTGCAACGACCGCATTAGCTACACTAAGGCAATCCGACGGGAGGGAAAAGGCTCTTCAACTGGGAGCCAACGTTGTTATGCCCAATGTCACCCCAGTGAAATACCGGGCGCTGTATGAGTTGTATCCGGCGAAAGTCTGTATTCAGGAAGGCTCTGAACAGTGTTGCGACTGTATTCATGGGCGCATACTCTCAATCGGTCGCCTTATTAGTAAAGATTACGGTCATTCTCTCGCTCTTCATTCTCAGTAAAGACGTAATATACGCCTCCAACTTCTTTTAAATTGATGTCATTGCCGCCTCTAAGTCCTCAATCAAGTCATCGGGATTTTCAAGTCCAACTGAAGGTCTGATCGGATTGCCGGTTACCCCCGTGCGCGCCCTGTGTTCGGGATGCATTCCGGCGTGAGACAAACGTTATTTCACAAGTAACAAGGGGGTATGACATTATACAGTGTTAAGCGGGGTGATAATTAATTGTTGGATGAATTGGGACTTGTGGTTGTAAAGGCATTACGCCGCAACACCATGCTTTTTGCTGGAGCGGCTCTAGCTGTTGTGACATCCAAAATCCAAACCTGGCAGCACAAAAGCAAGGGGCTTGGCGATAAAGATTAACACAAATTTTATTTTGCTTTAACTCTTTTTCAATAATTCTACCCTAATATATAAGTAGCGTAATAAAAACAAAAAGGGGGAAATTATTTTGGGCTTTAGAAAATCCGGGTTTGGATTTGTTGCGCTTGCTGTTGTTGGTCTTTTGTCGCTTTCCCGTGACGCAGTGGCGATAGTGGTGAACTCCGGCAACCCTGTTACAGGCCTGAGTATAAAAGATGTGGCTGATATTTACTCCGGTAAAATAAATGATTGGAACGAGGTTGGAGGAAATACGGGTAAAATAACGGTAGTAACCCGGCCAGAGAACTCCGACGCCAGAAGTGTCTTCGAGAAAAAGGTTATGCACCAAGAAAAAATAATGGCTGAAGCTATTTTTAATAACTCCAACAGTGAAGTACAAGAAGCCGTTTCTCATGACTCCTCTGCTATTGGTTTCGTTTCCCTGGACTACACATATGGCCTTAAGGTCTTGGCGCTAAATAGCATAGAATGTAATATGGAGAACTGTCTAAATGGCAGTTACCCCTTATCAAATAGTTTAAATTACATTCCGGGAATTTCCCTCCAGCAATTTGAAAGGGTTAGAAATTTTACCCATGGACAAGGGCAAGATTTAGCCAAAGAAAAGATATACTTACCTGTCTGACGAGAAATTTTAAAACGGCTTTCTCCCCCCTGCAGTAATAAAAAATTTAAGTTGCTCTACGCTCCTGAAAAAGGGCAGGCGCCAATCCATCAAGGATACCGGACCTGCCCTTTTTCGTTGGAGGCGTGAAAAAATTAGCCCCGCTAATAAAACAGGGCTGAAGTATATTTTCCAATTGGGCAATTGGCGGGGAATTATCTGCCGCTATTTTTTAATCATCTCGAGAAATGCCTCAATCCTGGTCGTGAGCTGCCCGGAATCCTCTTGTCCATAATCGGTCTCAATCCTTAACAGGGGTATTCCATGATCTTTCAGTGTTTTCTCAACCCGGTTAGCTTCGATCATGTAAGGATCACAAAAGATGAGCGAACAGTTGATTACACCATCGGCCTTATATGCCTTTGCCAGCCTGACAAGTTCTTCCGTTCTGCCTTCATTGGGTGTAAAGCAGGCGCAGTTTGTCTCAATGTATCGATCAGCTATAAAACGCAGCATCTGATCCACACTTTTGCCTTCTTCAGGGACCAGGTTCTCAAAATAGCGAAGGCCGGTGCACATTTCCTCGGCAACAATAACAGCGCCGCTGCTTTCAATAAGATGAGACACTTTCCAGTTGGGAATAGCCATTGGTGTGCCGGTAAGAATAATCCGCGGCGCATCCGGTTTATTTACTCCCTTGCCTTCACTAACCCGTGTTTCCAATTCCTCACAAAGCCGGTTCACCTGCGAGGTGAACCGGTCAACATCATCGTACATGGCAATCTGTTCAATCAGCAGGCTGTCTTTGCCGCTGATGGGCAAAAGGTTGTTTTTACGCAATTCATTAAGACGCAATAATGCCCTGCGCTTTGCGTTTACCTCTTTAATGGAACGGCGCAGGCTTTCCGGTGTTATCTTATTACCCGTGTACTCTTCAACCTTTTCCAGAAAATCTTGCAATTCACCAAACCAGAACTGCCTGTCCTTTTCGCGCCTCATCTGGGGAATTTCCAGAACATGGACGGGAACATAGTCATTTAAAATTTCAAACGCTTTCTTCTTGCCGTCACAGGTAGTCTCGCCAACTATCAAATCGCAGGACTCAAGGTAGGGGCAAACCCTGGCCAGTTTAAAGCCCATAAATGATTTAATTAAAGAACATATGTTTTTGGGCAGCACTCTTTCGGCTTGGGCTGATCCTATTTCGACACCCGAGCACAATCCTACAAGGATGCCGCCGGCGGCACGGACGATTTCCTCGGGAACAAAAACGCAGTAGGCTCCTACCACTTTGCCGCCTTTTGTCTTGTGCTCCTGAAGTTCCTGGATGCGCAAACCGTGAATTTCAGTAATAACAAAATCAAAATAATCCATCTTATCCGGCCTGTTTTCCTGCTTAAGATAGACATCCCCATATGTGGGCGGGAGCACATTTAAAAGCTGGTCGTGGGCTTCCAAATCAAGACCGAGTGATTCCCACATCGGACGGTAATCATTACCCATAAAAAAATCCTCTCCTTAATAGTTATTAAAAACAATTCCAACCTTGTTAATCTATTAGTCAGACTTTAAATGCCTGATTATAAATACTTCGTTTAGTATAAATAATCCTTTATCAATGCCATAAAATGTTTTTATATTACCGGCTATTTATAACAATTAATTCTTATAGTCAATTAGCAGGAGGCCTTTTTAATTTAAAGCATACTCTTTAAAAATAAATGCCAAAATTTTTTATTAAAATAAAACCGGCTTTAGGGCACACTATTAAAATGCAATGCAGAAGGAATTGACCAAAGCAGCGATATAGAAAATGCCATGGACAAACGCTGCCCGTCATTCAAGGAGAAAGAATACCCACCAAAGCATTAGCAATAAAAATTACAGTGGTAAAGCTGTATTTAAAATTGAGCAGGAGAGGGCTTGCCGCCGCCGCCTGCTCAAACTGGGGGAGAAAAACATAAATAATCCATTCATCTCATTTGCAAAAAAGCACCTTTCAAAAATCGAAATTCCCCAGGTAAGCCTTAGAGAATTCCTCAAAATAGGAAACTTAAGAGTGCTTTTTCTAAGGATAAACGGGAACCATGATAAATAGGCTTGCCCGTACAACCAATACGGCCGGAAGACTTCTCCCTTTAAAAGTCCCTTTCGGGGGGCTTTTTAAATTTAAAAATAATCATTTTTTTTGCAGCCTCTGGTAACGCCTGCTAAATAAAAACCATACTATGTAACAGAAAAATGAAAGGGGGATTTTATAATGGCTTTTGGATTTCCGGGCGAATGTGGCGGTGGAAGCTTTGCTTTCATTATTTTTCTGATCCTGATCCTATTAGTTCTGGGTTCATGTTGCTTCCCCTGCGGCGTTGCAAAAGCTTAATTCTTTGCGATGTTGACCTGTGTTGAAAAGGGCCCTTCGGGGTTCTTTTTCTTTAATTACTCGGTCATCACAACAGGGTCAATAAAAAAAATGGGTTTGAAAGTGGGCGATGATGTCAGCGCCCTCGTCAAGGCAACCTCAGTGATGGTGATGAAGTAAGGTTTTGCAGATAACCTCGGCAAGTCCGTGTTCAAATATCTTGTTGCCGGGCGAAAGTAATACCTTTAACACAAACTTTTTAATACAGCGCAGTTATTTAATAAGCAAAAATATCTGTGTGGTTAACTCCTGTGGCGGTGTGACAACCGGGTCGTTAAAGTATATTTCGTAGACAATCTCTCTTGTTTCATGCCCGTTTTCTTTTGCCCAATTTGACAATACCTGGTATGCCTTAGAAATCCCGGGGTAAAGCCCTGCGTAAGTGCAGGAGACAACAACACCGCCGGGGAGAAAGCTTGTTTTCATATTGCCGGATTCTGCAAACGCCCTGGAAACAGGAAAACCTATCTCGACATCAAACGATTCCATGTTCAAATCGTAATAGGCGGCGAATGGCGGTCCCGTTGGTTCCTCCTCAAATTTAGCAAGGTGTTCCTTAATCTCCCTTAAAGATTTTTCCATCAATTTAGGCAGGTCCTGCTGCCTGGTTGTCGTCCGGACGGTTAGGGCAAGCTGAATGTATCTGAAAATAACCTCACATTTATAGGGCATTTCTCTTTTCCTCCAGAATTAAATTGTTCTTATTGAAATAACCACAGGATTCTTGTTTGAACATCCGTTTATTTTATGATTATTTTAACAGGTAGGGATAAAAAATTAAAATACCGGTGATCACTGAATTGACCGCAGCCAGTAAAACAGCCCCGGCGCTTACATCCTTGGCTACTTTGGCCAGGGGATGATACTCCAGGCTGTGTAGATCAACCGCCAATTCTATGGCCGAGTTGATCATTTCGGCAATCAGGACCAGAAAAATAGCAAATAACAGGTAAATGAATTCTGACTTGCTTAAATGAAGAAAAGCAGCTAAAAACAAAACGAGAACGGCAACTGCAAAATGAATGCGCATGTTGCGCTGTGTGCGGAAAGAATATACTATCCCTTCAGCTGCAAACTTAAACATAACAAGGAAACCGCTGTTTTTTTTAACTTCTTCCCGCATCCTTTGTTTCTCTTTGTCCTGCCTTTCTTTAGCGAAAAGAACATTAGTATTATTGCATCAAATAGTAAAAATTAAATCTAATATTCCGACAATATTATATTCTTTTCCCTGCTAGAATCCAATAACCTTTTTCAACCGACTCCGGTTACACATCAAAAAAATAATTTCTTATCGAAATTATTTCTAAAGTGCTGCAGGACTTCCTTCCAGGCAAGGACAGCCATGGAAAAGAACTCTTTTAATAAATTCCGGCTGCCTTATAACTTTACTGATTCCGGCTTATCCTTTACTCCTATCCCCGAACGGGTTGCATAATAAAAATCAGGCAGGGACAAATATACTTTGGCGCCCATAACCACGCCGCTGAAGCGGAACGGGCTGGTGTTAAAAATTATTACTTCCCCTTCTCTGATGTAAGGGAGTGTTTCAGCATCCTCCAATGACATCACAGCATAAAGCTCATTCGTTTTATAAATTATCGGGTCTCCTTCGAAATCATACAGGCCTTAGATAATACTTAAGATTTTTTTCATTTTGACCCTCCTATTCCTTCAGGTGACTTACGGCTCCCAGATATCATGAGGATGTTCTATGCTTATTACTTTCCGTTACTTCAATTATATCCTGGGATTTTCCATTTGATCAATAGCCGTGACGTTAACTGTAGATTAAAAAATATCAGGGCCTGGAGTATATCCGCCTTTTTTACCTGGACGGCCAGGGTTGACAGCTCAATTACTGCCCGGGACAAAAAGGGGGCCTTAGAAGAATTGAAAAATCTTGAAACGCGATGGGCGGATATGGGCAAATAACTTATTTTTATTTATCTTTCCCTAACTTTTAAAGCTGTCCGGATCAGCAAGAGGGAAAAGCCTGCAAATCCAACCATCCAGGGAAGGCTGATGAACCTGTGCAGCATGGAAGTATACAGTCCGGCAAAGCCGAAAATTATAAAGATCATTGCGGAAATCCATTTGACAAAACGTTCCGGAATTCTTTTCCCGGCAACGACTCCTATGTACACGCCGAGTGCATCGGCAATTACCATGCCGGTTGTGGTTCCCAACAATGTTTCCAGCGGTGAATTGTACCTGGCCGCCAGGGCAACTGTGGCCAGTTGTGTTTTATCACCCATTTCGGCAATAAAGAAAGCAATGGTGACTGTAATAACCGGTCCCAAAAGCAATTTTCTTTTTTCCTCGCCGCTTAACGTATCCCCGCGCAATGTCCACAAACCAAACAAAATAAAAGATCCGGCAGCAACTGCCTGTACAATATCCATGTTGAAAGAAGTCCCCAGATAAGTTCCCAGGGCGACAGCCAGCGCATGGTTAAGCAATGTAGCTATAAAAACTCCCAGCATAACGCTTCCGGCCGGAAAGCGGGTTGCAAAAGCCATAGCCAGCAATTGCGTCTTATCCCCCATTTCCGCCAGCACTACCATCGCAACCGACCCTAAAAAAACCAGCAACTTAAGTTCCTCTTTTCCCTTTCCCGAGGCGACAGCCCCGTTCTATGCATTCTTATCCCGGCAGCGCAATAAATATTACCTTAAAGATATTTTTCCAAAAAGAATTCAATTAAAAACAGCCTGGTATCAATGCCGGCCTATAAGTAGTGTATCTTCTTCAGCAAAAAATAGCAAGGAATTGCCTGCCGGGCTGACTAACCCGGGGGCAGGCTGACCGGAGTTCGTACAGGTATAAGAGGCGAACATGAGCACGTAGGCAGTTGACCTCCCTAAGGCAAGTTAATTTTCAAGATAGGATAGTTGAGAGGCTCTTTTTTGAATTTGCCGTCTTGCTTTAAAGGCAGGGGACAGGCTATACTAGAACCAATATATGGCAATATGTACCTGTGTTAAAGGAGAAGCCGTCTTGAAAAAACGCGGAACAATAACCAGTTCTTTTGGATCTCCGGGCAGAAGAAACCATAATTCCAAACCTTTTTACAGCAGCAGGCTTTTTGAAGAAATACGCGGGGCTAAAAGCGCCGCTTATATAGAAAATCCCGCCCCCGTTGAGAATCTAAACAGGATCTTCTGCAATACCAGCGAAAATATGGAGCAACTCCCCAATCACAGCGTCCATTTGGCTGTAACCTCGCCGCCTTACAATACGGGAAAAGATTACGACGAAGACCTGAATCTTAGTCAATACAGAAGTTTTCTGTTAAAAGTCTGGAGGGAAGTCTACAGGGTTCTGGTACCGGGCGGAAGAGTTTGCGTGAATATAGCCAACCTGGGCCGAAAACCGTATATACCAATTCATGCGTTTGAAATCGAAGACATCCAGTCGGCAGGCTTTTTTATGCGCGGTGAAATAATCTGGAATAAGGCAGGCAGCGCAAGCCGTTCCACAGCCTGGGGAAGCTGGCTTTCCGCCGCCAACCCGACCTTGCGGGACGTTCACGAATATGTCCTTGTCTTTTCAAAAGACGTTTTTTCAAGAAAAGCTCCGGCGGAAAGAAAAAGCACCATCACCAGGGAGCAGTTCCTTGAATATACAAAGAGCATCTGGACTTTCCCTGCCGAACAGGCAAAAAAGATAGGCCACCCGGCGCCTTTTCCGGTTGAACTGCCCTACAGATTGATCCAGCTTTACACCTTCCAAGACGAAATAATCCTTGATCCCTTTATGGGCAGCGGGCAAACTGCAATCGCAGCCCTTAAAGCCCAAAGAAAATATATCGGTTACGAAACAAACAGCAGCTATGTCCAACTTGCATCAAAAAGAATCTCTGACTGGGCAGCGGCTCAGGAATAACTTTTAACGTTCTTTTGGATAATCCCTCCCCCCAGAAGTGTATCTCCAAGATAAAAAACGGCTGCCTGACCCGGTGTGATCGATCGCTGGGGTTTGTCAAAACGGACTTCTACCGCATTTCCCTGCACAGGGGTAATTAAAGCAGGCGAACCCTGCGCCTTATACCTGATTTGGACCTGAACCGCCATTGATTCCTCCAGTTTAGCAATGGAAACAAAATTATTTTCCATGGTTGTCAAACAGTCGCATAACAGCGCCTCCGGGGGACCCAGAATGACAGCATTGTGTTCAGGGTCAATATCCCCCACGTAAATTCGTTGGCCCATAGGCAGCCCAAGGCCGCGGCGCTGTCCGATTGTGTAGCAGGCAATGCCTTTATGCTGCCCAATCTCCCTGCCCTGCAGGTCAAGAAAGGGCCCCGGCACAATGAACTCACCCGCTTCCCCCTTTAAAAAATCGCGGTAATCACTGGCAACAAAACAAATTTCCTGGCTTTCCGCTTTTCTCGCAACCGGTAATTTTTTTACCAGGGCGATTTTGCGCACTTCTTCCTTTGTCAGACCCCCCAGGGGAAGCAGCAGATGCCCTGCCTGCTTCTGTGTAATGCAATATAACACGTATGATTGATCCTTTTTTTTGTCGACAGCCCGGCTGAGCATATAACGGTTACTAAGGTTATCGTACTCAAGACGGGCATAATGGCCGGTCGCCAAATAGTCAAAACCAAGCGCCAGCGCATTTTTTAATAAGAGATCAAATTTTATATGCCTGTTGCAGGCAATGCAGGGATTGGGTGTCCTGCCTTTTAAATATTCGCAGCAGAAATAATCAATAACTTTTTCCTTAAACGGCTTTTTAAAATTCATCACATAGTGCGTGATTCCAAGCACACCGGCTACCGAACGGGCGTCTTCAACGGCTTCTGAAGAACAGCAGCCGGCAGGCCCTCTATCCTCTGATAAAGGCCAATCAGCAAGCTGCATGGTTACCCCTGTGACGTCATAACCCTGATCAATTAAAAGGGCGGCGGCAACCGAACTGTCCACACCGCCGCTCATCGCGACAAGAACTTTCAATTAAATAACACCTACTGAACTGTCTTGCTTTTATAGTCTTTAATAGCGTCATGCAAAGCGTCTGCGGCAAGGTTTGAGCAGTGCATTTTTTGCGGCGGGAGGCCGTCCAACGCTTCTGCAACATCTTTCCTGCTTATCTTTAAGGCTTCTTCTATCGTTTTTCCCTTGGCCATTTCCGTGACCATGCTGCTGGTAGCGATGGCTGCCCCGCAGCCGAAGGTCTTAAATTTTATGTCTACGATAACATTGTTCTCAACTTTTATAAAAACTTTCATAATATCTCCGCATACAGGATTGCCTACATTGCCTATACCGGAAGCATCTTCTATTTCCCCTACGTTGCGGGGGTTGGTAAAATGCTCCATAACCTTTTCTGAGTACATACCGGTCACTTTCCCCTCAAAAAAATATACTTCTAACCTTTACAGGACTGACTTATCCGGCAATCGGCGCAGCCGGCGTCGGTATCAAAGTCTTCTTCCTCGCTGAACGGTGATATAGATCTCAGCCTTTCCACAACCGGGCCCATCGTTTCCAGGAAATAATCCGCATCTTCTTCAGTGTTGCTGCTGCCCAGAGTAAGCCGCAAAGAGCCGTGAGCTATTTCATGCGGTATTCCCATGGCCAGTAAAACATGCGAGGGTTCGAGGGAACCCGATGTGCAGGCGGAACCGCTTGACGCAGCTATGCCTTTCATGTCCAGGCTGAGCAACATCGACTCGCCTTCGATATATTCAAAGCAGAAACTGACGTGATTGGGCAGGCGAATTGACGGGTGGCCGGTTAACCTTACTTTTTTAAAACTGCTCATGACCCCGCTGATCAGTTTATCACGCAGGTCCGTCATTTTTTTGTTCTCCTGCTCCATATTGTTGTAAGCCAGTTCGGCCGCTTTTCCAAAACCGACAATGCCGGGTACGTTTTCCGTACCCGCCCGGCGAAGCTTTTCCTGCGCGCCGCCATGAAACAACGTCTGCCTCAGGCGCGTTCCCTTTCTTATGTAAAGAGCGCCGATACCCTTGGGCCCGTATAGTTTGTGCCCGGAGATCGACAATAAGTCAACACCCAGTTCGTCTACCGCAAAAGGCACTTTGCAAAAACTTTGAACCGCATCCGTGTGAAAAATAATTCCCTTTTGTTTGGCAAGTTTGCCTATTTCCTTGATGGGCATGACCGTTCCTACCTCGTTGTTGGCGTGCATTATAGTAATCAGGATCGTTTTATCCGTTATGGACTCGGCGAGCTGATCAACGTTGACCATGCCATGGTGATCAACGGGCAGGATCGTGATTGTAAAACCCTGTTTTCCCAAAGCTTTGACTGTATTCAATACGGCGTGGTGTTCCACCGCGCTGGTAATAATATGGTTGCCCCTGTCCCGGTTAGTTTGGGCAACTCCCTGAATAGCCATGTTATCCGATTCTGTCCCTCCGCTGGTAAAAATTATTTCGTTGGTATCGGCGGACATGGCTTCGGCAACTTTTTCCCGCGCCTCTTCGACAGCCCTGCGGGCAATCACTCCAAAATAGTGCTGGCTGGTTGGATTGCCAAAATTTTCACCCGTCAAAAACTTGTACATTTCTTCGGCAACAAGGGGATTGACCGGTGTTGTTGCGCTGTGATCAAAATAAACTCTACGCATATTATTAAACCTCCTTTTTAAGCAAAAAACCCCTCTAAAGCTTTATTTTCTCCCTTTTGATACCATTTCACACACGTCACGCTTTTTGCTGCGAAAAAAGCGCCAGATTCAAACTTCCCATACGGTAGCCTTCAAGATCAAGAACAATATATGTATACCCGAGCGTTTTGAACCCTGTAACAACCTTCTCACGATAAGCAATTAGTTTTTCTATATCGGAGATCTGAATTTCAATTCGTACAATTTCACCATGATGCCTTACCCTGACCTGACTGAAACCAAGGGTATGCAGCAATTCCTCCGCCTGATCAATAATATCCAATATTTTCTTTGATAGCGGGACACCATAAGGAACCCTTGAAGCAAGGCAAGCAGAGGAAGGTTTGTTCCAAAAGGAAAGTCCTGACTCTTTTGCGTATTTCCTGATTTCTTCTTTTGTAAAACCGGCCTCAATAAGAGGGCTCCTTATGCCCAGTTCTTTTAAAGCTCTGCTTCCGGGCCGGTAATCTTTTTCATCATCCAGATTTGATCCGTCAATTACCCACCCGGCATTGTTTTCTACGGCTATCTTCTTTAAAATGTCAAAAAGCTGCCGTTTGCAATAATAACACCTGTCAGGCGGGTTACTGGCAAGTTCAGGCTGGGAAAGCTGATCCACTTCAATGGAAAGAAACTTTGATCTTAAACCCCTGGAGAATTCTTCAGCAAATCTATACTCGCTTTCCGGAAAGGTCGGCGATTTGGCCGTTATAGCAAGTGCCTTTTCTCCAAGTACTTCGTTGGCCACAAAAAGCAAAAAACTGCTGTCAACGCCTCCTGAATATGCTAAAACAACGTTTCCCAGACTGCCAAGAAGACACTTGAGCAGTTGCATTTTTTCTGCCGCCGTTACGTCATTCTTCACCTTTACCTTGCACAATTTCATCTCTTTATTATTTAAGTTATCCAACGCAATCACGCACGAAATTTCCTTTTATCTAAGTATTTCCTTTTTAAAAGACAAAAACCTTCTAAAAGATTCAATTTTATTAGCTTAATTCCGTTCACTCCGGTTTATTTTTATCGTTTTAACTCTGGGGCGGATTGTCTTTTAAGAAATATACTCCTGTTGCCTCACCCAGGCTTCCAAGGTATTCCTCAATTCTGTTCTGCCTCTCGGAAAGAAGGTTGATCGCTTCCGAAACCGGGTCAGGCAGTTTTCCATGTTCAAGATCGAACACCGGCTTACGTCCGTTAATTTCGACTATCCTTCCCGGGATACCAACCACCGTGGCGCCGGAAGGCACCGATTTGATCACCACCGACCCGGCGCCGATCTGGGCTCCGTCGCCAACGGTTATCGGGCCAAGCACAGTTGAACCGGTCCCCAGTACAACGCAACTGCCGATTGTAGGGTGCCGTTTCCCTTTTTCCAAAGTTGTTCCTCCAAGGACAACCCCTTTATACATCAATACATCATCGCCTATTTCCGAAGTTTCCCCGATAACAACGCCCATCCCGTGATCAATAAAGAACCTTCGGCCTATTTTAGCGCCCGGGTGAATTTCTATGCCGGTTAAAAAACGGCTCAGATGCGATAAGAAACGGGCTAAAAACCTGAAATTATTCCGCCAGAGGAAATTAGCCGCCCGGTACAGCCAAATTGCATGTAGACCGGGATAACAGAAAACAACTTCCAGAATAGTCCTTGCAGCAGGATCGTTTGTAAAAACAGCTTTTATATCCTCTTTTATTATACCGAACAAGATAATACACCTCATCTTATCTTATCTTATCTTATCTTATCTTGATGCCGATTAGCCCATCCATACAACAGCGTCAAAAAATGAGGAGGGCTATTTCATCTTATCGTCTTTTATGGTTTAAGGCGCCGGGTTCAGTTCAAATTTATGCCCTTTTCCCTTTTCTTCTGCTTTTCCACAAGATCCTGCAGGGTGATATTTAAAATCTCATTCATCGCTCTCTTCATTTCATCCCAAAGGTCCCTGGTTACACAAAATTCGGAACGCGGACAAATCTTCGGATCGTCCACACATTCCACGGGGGCTATAGAACCTTCAAGTATTTCAACTACCTCATTGAGCCGGATCTCCT